>DPSD01000386.1 GCA_003538495.1 Accumulibacter sp. | reverse complement strand
ATGGCCATGTTCGAGCGCCGGGCACGCAAGGGACAGTGCGTCAACCAGCCGTATCTGGGTTGCCGGGAGTTCGCTTGCGACTTTCGACTCGTCGACGGCGTCGACGAAGCCTCCGAGCCGATCCCCGAAAGTCGCGACCTTGGCTGGATGTTGCACGATCTGGATTTCGACAACCCGGCCGACCCGCGGCCCCGCTTCTTCCGCGCCGAGTTGAAGAGTGGCGTGCTCGCGGTCCCCGACTGGAGCGACCCGGAGGTGCGAGGATGATTCTCCAGGCGCTTAACGACTACTACGCCCGCAAGGCCGCCGATCCGCAAACGAGCCTGGCTCCCGAGGGCTTCGAAGTCAAGGCCATTCCATTCGTGCTGGTGCTCGATGCCGACGGACGCCTCTTGCAGCTGGCAGACCGGCGGGAGGGTGTTGGCAAGAAGAAGGAGGCCCGAGCCGAATTGGTGCCGCAGGGCATAAAAAAGACGTCGGGCGTGGCGGCGAATCTGCTTTGGGACACGGCAGAGTATGTCCTCGGTGTCGACACCCGCGGCAAGCGCGAACGGGTCGTGGAGCAACATCAGGCCTTCGTCAAGCGGTTCGCGGATACCTTTGCTGCTGATCCCGAGGACCCCGGCCTGCGTGCCGTCAAAGCCTTTCTTGAAGAACACCTGCTGGCGGCCCGTGAAGAGCTGCCTGCGCATCCCGCCTGGCAAGAAGTCATGGAAACGAACCCCCTGCTAAGTTTTCAGTTGCACACCGACACCGTTCTGGTTTGCCAGCGGCCAGCCGTGGTTGCCGCGCTGCGTGCGGGGCAAGGAGGGCAGGGCGCGCCGGCAGACGGCATCTGCCTCGTTTCCGGGGAGGCCGATGTCATCGAACGGCTGCATCCATCGATCAAGGGCGTCTGGGGCGCCCAGACCTCGGGTGCCAACATCGTCTCGTTCAACCTCGACGCCTTCAGCTCGTACGGCAAGGCACAGAGCTTCAACGCGCCGGTCGGCAGCCGGGCGGCTTTCGCCTATACCACGGCACTGAATCACCTGCTGAGCAAGGGCTCCCGGCAGCGCATGCAGGTTGGCGACGCGTCGACGGTGTTCTGGGCGGAAAAAGCGAGTGGTGCGCCGTTCGAGTCTGCCTTTCTGGATTTTCTCGACGCGCGCGGCGACGATCCGGATTGCGGCACGCGAGCGGTGGCCAGCCTCTACGCCAGCGTCCGCAATGGCCGGCCTTTCACCAGCGATGACGAACAGCGCTACCATGTCCTGGGTTTGTCGCCAAACGCCGCGCGCCTTGCCATCCGCTTCTGGCATGTGGCCAGCATTGGCGAGTTGGCGACGGCCTTCCTTCGCCATTTTGAGGACCTGGAAATCGACCGGCCAGCGTACGAGGCCACGGCGCCTCTATCGCTGTATCGCCTGCTGACCAGCACGGCGCTGCAGGGCAAGGCCGAGAACGTCGCTCCGAACCTCGGCGGCGACCTCATGCGCGCCATCCTGAAGGCGCTGCCGTATCCAGAAACCTTGATGCAGAGTGCGCTCAGGCGCATTCGCGCCGAGCGGGAGGTGAGCTTCCCGCGCGCTGCCCTGCTCAAGGCTTATCTCATTCGCAACCGCCAAGACAAGGAGATTACCGTGTCACTCGATTCCCGCAATATCGATCCCGGCTACCGCCTCGGACGCCTGTTCGCCGCCCTGGAACGTGTTCAGGAGCGCGCTCAGGGCAACCTCAACGCCAGTATTCGCGATCGCTACTACGGCGCCTTCTCGACGACACCGATGACCGTCTTGCCAATGTTGATGCGTCTCAAGAATCACCACCTCGCCAAGCTCGCGAACCGCGGCGAAGCCGTCAATCTCGAGAAGCTGCTCGCCGAGATCGTCGACGGGCTGGCTGATGTGCCGGCCCGCCTGAGCCTGACCGAACAGGCGCGTTTCGCCGTTGGCTACTACCACCAACGTCAGTTCTTCTTCCACCGGGCCGATGCGGACGCGACGGATCCATCTCCCAATCCTCTTGCCGAATAAGGAACGACCATGAGTCTCAATCACCGCTACGACTTTGTGCTGCTGTTTGATGTCAAGGACGGCAACCCGAATGGCGATCCGGATGCCGGTAACCTGCCCAGGCTCGACGCCGAAACCGGGCACGGTCTGGTCACCGATGTCTGCATCAAGCGCAAGGTGCGCAACTACGTCGGCATCGTCCATGGCGAGCAGCCACCCTACGAGATCTACGTCAAGGAAAAGGCCATCCTCAACAGGCAGCATGAGCGTGCCTACGAAGGGATCGGGAAGAAGGATCTGCTGAAGGGTGATGACAAGAAGCGCAAGGGCGGCGACGCCGTCGATGAGGCTCGCCAGTGGATGTGCAGGAATTTCTTCGACGTGCGCACCTTTGGTGCCGTCATGTCTACCGGCGTCAATTGCGGGCAGGTGCGTGGCCCCGTGCAGCTGACCTTTGCACGTTCCGTTTCGCCGGTGGTTGCCCTGGAACATTCGATCACGCGCATGGCAGTGGCAACCGAGGCCGAAGCCGAGAAGCAGAGCGGCGATAACCGCACGATGGGACGGAAGTTCACCATTCCCTACGGCCTCTACCGGGCACACGGCTTTGTTTCAGCGCATCTTGCTCGGCAAACCGGTTTTGGCGAGGCGGATCTGGATCTGTTCTTCAAGTCACTGGAAAGCATGTTCGAGGAAGATCGTTCCGCCGCTCGCGGCGAAATGGCGACACGCGGCCTGTACGTGTTCAAGCACGATTCCGAACTCGGCAACGCGCCGGCGCATGCCTTGTTCGACCGATTGACGGTGCTGCGTCAGGGCGAGGAAGTGGTCCGCGCCTTTGGCGCCTATTCCGTGCTCTTCGACGGTAACGAGGTCGCGGTTGGCCAGTCTGTCGCCGTCTCCCCGGGGGTCACCATGAGCAGGCGGTGTTGAAGAGCCGCTGCAGGGGCTTGGCGAGGGTGCGCACCAGGACAAGGGAGTTACCGTGTTGGTCCGGTTAAGATGACGACGAGCGACGGCCTGACCCCGGAGGTATTCCGGGTCTGTGAAAAGGAGTCAGGCAATGGACTGGCATGAGCGCATTGTTTCCGATCCGGGCACTCTGTTCAGCCCGGGCCTCAACGATCGCGCGGTCCGTGGTCTTGCACGCAAGGAAGGGCGTTGTCTGCTGACCTTCGACGCGGATTTTGGCGATCTGGTCGTCATGCAGGGTGTGTCTCCGTCGCCGACCATCCTCTTCTTCCGAATGCAGCCACTCATTTTCGAGGGCGTCCTGCCTGCTGCCTTGCGTGCCTTGGCCGAGGTGCCTGACGGCGTCCTGGCGGTGATTGCCCGTAATGAAATCCGCTTGCGACCACTCCCGGAGGTGAGCCCAGGTGCCTGACAGTTCCGACCCCATTCCAGTCTCGGCGATCCAGCACTGGTGCTATTGCCCGCGCCAGTGCCTGCTGATCCACGCCGAGCAGGCCTTCGCCGAGAACGTGCATACCATGCGCGGGCAGGCGGTGCATGCGCGCGTCGATCAGGCCGGCATGGAAACGCGGGCGGGAGTTCGCACGGCGCGCTCGGTGCCACTGTGGTGCGATCGGCTTGGGCTGGTCGGGAAAGCCGATGTCGTCGAATTTCTCGCGGACGGAACGCCGTATCCGGTCGAGTACAAGCATGGGCGCAAGGGGAAGGCGGCCAAGGGCGTGCATGACCACCTCCAACTCGCGGCGCAAGCACTGTGCCTCGAAGAGATGACTGGCAAGGAGGTTACCGTCGGTGCCATCTATCACGCCACCTCGCATCGCCGCCGAGAGGTAGCGATCGGCGACGGGCTTCGCGCGCAGGTCGAAGAGACGGTCGCCGCGATCCGGCAGGCGCTGACCTCAGGTAACCTGCCACCACCGGCCAATGACGAGCGTTGCCGCGAATGCTCGCTGATCGATCTTTGCCAACCCGCACCGCTGGCGGCGCGGGCGCGCCAGAGAGAACTCGCGGCTGACCTCTTTCTTGCCGAAGATTGAAGATGCAGACCCTGCTCAACACGCTTTACGTCGGCACGCAGATGTCCTACCTGCATCTCGACAACAATACCGTTCGCGTCGAGGTGGAACGGGAAACCAGGCTCCGCGTGCCGCTGCATCACCTGGGTGGCGTCGTGCTCTTCGGCAACGTGCTGGTTTCTCCGGCGCTGATTCATCGGCTGGCCGATGAGGGCAAGAGTCTGGTGCTCCTTAGCGAGCACGGCCGCTTCAAAGCCCGGATGGAAGGGCCTGTATCCGGCAATATCCTGCTCCGCCAGGCTCAGTATGCGCGCGCGGGGGATCCGGCCTTTGCCCTGGCCATCGCTCGCGCCGTGGTCGCCGGCAAGATAAAAAATACGCGGCAGCTGCTCTTGCGCGGCGGGCGCGAGGCACAGGACGACGACGACAGAACTCGCCTGAGACGGCGTGCCGACGACCTCGCCGCCTCGCTGCGCGCATTGCCAACAGCCGGCGATCTCGACACGGTACGAGGCCTCGAAGGCGAGGCCGCGCGCCAGTATTTCGCAGGACTGAATCTGGTGCTTCGTCCCGAGGCGCGGGCGGTCTTCGCCATGGACGGTCGCAGCCGCCGGCCTCCCCGCGACCGGATCAACGCCCTGCTCTCGTTCCTCTACGCGATGCTGATGAACGACTGCCGCTCGGCCGTCGAGGCAGTCGGCCTCGATCCTCAATTGGGCTTCCTGCATGCCGTCCGGCCCGGCCGCGCCGCTTTGGCCCTCGATCTGATGGAGGAGTTCAGGGCGTTGGCGGACCGTCTGGCGCTGACCCTGATCAACCGCGGCCAGGTTCAGGCGGGTGACTTCACTGAACATGAGGGCGGCGCGGTAACGCTGGCCGACGATGGGCGAAAGACGGTGATCGTTGCCTGGCAAGAAAAGAAGCGGGAAGAACTTGCGCACCCCTTGCTCCAGCAGGCTGTGGCCATCGGTCTGCTGCCGCTTCTACAGGCTCGCTTTCTCGCACGCACCTTGCGTGGCGAAATGGAGAGCTATCTCCCCTTTGTCTCGAGGTGAATCCCTATGTTGGTGATCGTTTGCTACGACGTAAGTACAGAGACCCGCGAAGGGCGCCGCCGTCTGAGACGAGTCGCCAAGGTCTGCGAGAGCACCGGGCAGCGGGTTCAAAAGTCGGTCTTCGAGTGCAAGATCGACCGAATGCAACTTGAGGAGTTGGAGCGCCGCCTACTGGCTGAAATCATCGTCGATGAGGATTGTCTGCGCCTGTATCGCCTCGCGGAAACGCGTGCTTGCGAAGTTCGCGAGTACGGGCGTTTTCGTGCGCTGGACTACGACGCGCCGTTGCTGGTGTAGGTGCGGCCGGCGATGCGCGAACCACGAGTGGCCAATGAAATGCGGGAGGTTCGCGCACCTTGCATATCATTGTTTTTACATGGAAAAAATTGAGAGCAACATTTTTCTCTTAGGTGCAGCACCCCGTTTGCGTCGAGGTTCGCGCAAAGCGATCCAAAACCGCTGCATGCACGAGCACTTGGACGCGAACGACACGCTCCCCGGCGACGGGGAGCGAGGATTGAAACCCGACGACCCCGATATTCCGCGCCGAACAGAACATACACGCTCCCCGGCGACGGGGAGCGAGGATTGAAACTCCTGCTCGCTGGCACCGCTGAAATACTTGCCGACACACGCTCCCCGGCGACGGGGAGCGAGGATTGAAACCGTTTGTTGACCTCGCACACTAGGTGCGCGTCGCACACACGCTCCCCGGCGACGGGGAGCGAGGATTGAAACGTGTCGCGCGTCATGCGGATGGGAGAAGCGCGGAGACACGCTCCCCGGCGACGGGGAGCGAGGATTGAAACTGGTGGTGGTGGTAGTACCAGCGTGGTGTTTCCCACACGCTCCCCGGCGACGGGGAGCGAGGATTGAAACTGAAACGCCTCCCGCGACTGTGGCGATTACTGGTAGACACGCTCCCCGGCGACGGGGAGCGAGGATTGAAA
>DPSD01000387.1:1865-2733 GCA_003538495.1 Accumulibacter sp. | reverse complement strand
GAATCGATCCTGACCGAGCGCGGCCACGATCTCTTGCAGAACTTCCTCGAGGAGTACAAATGAAGCCCCAGGATGCACTGGCGCGGGTCATCGAACACCGCGAAATCTTCCACGACGAAATGATTTCCCTGATGCGCCAGATCATGAGCGGTGAAGTCACACCAGTGATGATTGCGGCGATCATCGTCGGCCTGCGCGTCAAAAAGGAAACGATCGGCGAAATCTCGGCAGCGGCGCAGGTCATGCGCGAATTGTCGACCAAGGTGCAGGTCAGTGACCGCGCCCGCCTGGTCGATACCTGCGGGACCGGTGGCGACGGTGCTCAGACCTTCAACATCTCGACCGCCGCGATGTTCGTTGCAGCCGCGGCCGGGGCACGCGTTGCCAAGCATGGTGGGCGATCCGTCTCGTCGCAGTCGGGCAGCGCCGACGTTCTCGAAGCCCTCGGTGTCAATATCCACCTGACGCCGGCACAGGTCGGACAGAGCGTCGACGAGGTCGGTATCGGCTTCATGTTTGCTCCCAATCATCACAGTGCCATGAAGCACGCCGCGCCGGTACGCCGCGAACTCGGCGTGCGCACGCTGTTCAACATCCTGGGGCCATTGACCAACCCGGCCAACGCGGCCAATCAGGTACTGGGCGTCTTTCATCCCGATCTGGTCGGCATCCAGGTGCGTGTCTTGCAGCGCCTCGGCAGTTCGCACGCACTCGTCGTTTTCGGCCGCGAAGGCCTCGACGAAATCTCGATCTCCGGCGAAACCCTGGTCGGCGAACTGAAGAACGGCCGCGTCGAGGAATACACGCTCCACCCCGAGCAGTTCAACCTGCCGGTGCACGACCCGAGGGTTCTGCGCGTGGCCAACGT
>DPSD01000387.1:0-1596 GCA_003538495.1 Accumulibacter sp. | reverse complement strand
GTGCACGACCCGAGGGTTCTGCGCGTGGCCAACGTCGAGGAGTCCAAAACCATGTTGCTGGCCGCGCTCGAAGACCGGATTGGTGCCGCGCGCGACATCGTCGCCCTCAACGCCGGCGCCAGCATCTACGTCAGTGGCCTGGCCGCGACGCTGGCGGATGGAGTCGATAAGGCTTTCGAAGCGCTCACCTCGGGTGCCGCGCGCGCCCGGCTCGACGATTTCGTGAAATTCACGCAACGCTTTGCGGCCTGATGGACTTGCCGGGAGGATTTGCCATGGCAAGACCACAGCTTGAACGACACTTCGACGCGGCAGCTTATCTCGCCTGGGAAGAGACTCAGGAAGAGCGTCACGAATACCTGTCGGGTGAAGTGTTCGCCATGCTGGGCGTGCGCCAGGCACACAATCTCGCGACCCTGAACCCGTATACCAGTTTGCGCCAGGCGCTCAAATGAGCGACGTCCTCAAGCGGATTCTTGCCGTCAAGCGTGACGAAGTCGCCACGTCGAAAGTCGAAACCCCGCTCGCCGCGATGCGCAGCGCAGCCGAAGCACAGCCAGTGCCGCGCGATTTTCTTGGCGCAATCCGGAACCGAATCGCCGCCGGCAAGCCGGCAGTGATCGCCGAGATCAAGAAGGCCAGCCCGTCCAGAGGCGTCCTGCGTTCTGATTTTCGCCCCGCCCGGATCGCTGCCAGTTATGAACAACATGGCGCGGCATGTCTATCGGTGCTCACCGACCGTCGGTTTTTCCAGGGGGCACCAGCATACCTGCAGGCGGCGCGTGCCGCCTGTGAATTGCCGGTGTTGCGCAAGGACTTTCTGATTGACGCGTATCAGGTTCACGAAACCAGGGCGATGGATGCCGATGCGATCCTGCTCATCGCTGCGGCACTCGATCTGCCGGCGATGCGTGATTTTGAAGCCATCGCCGACAGTCTCGGCATGGCGGTGCTCGTCGAAGTGCATAATGCTCAGGAGCTTGATCTCGCCTTGCAGCTTCGCACCTTGCTGATCGGTATCAACAACCGCAACCTGCGCAGCTTCGAAGTCAACCTGCAAAACACCCTTGAACTTCTGCCCTATCTCCCGGCTGACCGCATCGTCGTCACTGAAAGCGGCATCCTCTCTACCCGCGACGTGCAACTGGTGCGCGACCATGGCGTCAATGCCTTTCTCGTTGGCGAAGCCTTCATGCGTGCTGTCGACCCTGGCGAAGCGCTGGCCGAGTTGTTTACCTGAAACCGGTTACCTCCGTCCAGCCCGTACGGCAAGCGGAACGAATGCTTCTGCGCGCTTGCATCGTGTTCGACCGACCGGCCCCCAAGCCTGACCTGAATACAAACTGCCCATGCGCAGCAACCAGGCTGCCGAGGCGCACTTTCCCAAGACAAATGGCGAGTCCTGTTGCAAAAACCCAACAACCTCTGGCCCGCATTCCAGGAAAGCGTTCAGGGAACTTGCTCAGGCCATCGCCGTTTGCCAGAATCGCTGCAACTTCTCGTTTCTTTTTCGAGAGGTCCAGTTTGATGAAGTAGCAGCGGGCTTCATTGATCTCACATCTAGAGGAGATTCACCATGCAAAAGAAACTCATCGC
>DPSD01000678.1:9701-12401 GCA_003538495.1 Accumulibacter sp. | reverse complement strand
CCCGCTACCATCGCATGCGTGGCGACAACACGCTGTGGCAGCCTGGTACCGATCACGCGGGTATCGCGACCCAGATCGTCGTCGAGCGCCAGCTCGACGCGCAGGGGATTTCGCGACACGACCTGGGCCGCGAGAAGTTTCTCGAAAAAGTCTGGCAGTGGAAGGAATTCTCGGGAAGCACGATCACCCAGCAGATGCGTCGCCTTGGCACCTCTCCCGACTGGCGCCGTGAGCGCTTCACGATGGACGCCGGCCTGTCGAGGACGGTCACCGAGACCTTCGTCCGACTGTACAGGGAAGGCCTGATCTACCGCGGCAAGCGCCTGGTCAACTGGGATCCGGTGCTGCAGACCGCGGTCTCCGATCTGGAAGTGGCGCAAGAGGAGGAGCAAGGCAAGTTGTGGCATATCCGCTATCCGCTGACCGACGGTAGCGGCACGCTGACGGTCGCCACGACGCGGCCGGAGACGATGCTTGGCGACACGGCGCTGATGATCCATCCGGAAGACCAACGTTATCGTCACCTGCTTGGGAAAACGGTCAGACTGCCCCTTTGCGACCGGGATCTCCCGATCATCGCCGACGCCTACGTGGACCCGGCGTTCGGTACCGGCTGTGTCAAGGTGACGCCCGCCCACGACTTCAACGACTACGCGGTCGGCCAACGCCACAAGCTGCAGATGATTCCGATCCTGACGCTCGACGCGAAGATCAACGAGAATGCGCCAGCCCGCTATCAGGGCATGGATCGCTTCGCCGCGCGCGAACAGATCGTCGCCGACCTCGAGCAACAAGGCTATCTCGACAGGGTCGAAGCGCACGCGCTGAAAGTGCCACGCGGCGACCGCACCGGGGTGGTCATCGAGCCGATGCTGACCGACCAGTGGTTCGTGGCGATGAGCAAGACCGGTGCCGACGGCAGCAGCATCGCCGGCAAGGCTCTGGACTGCGTGGCCTCCGGCGAAGTCAGGTTCTTCCCCGAGAACTGGGTCAACCCCTATAACCAGTGGCTGAACAATATTCAGGACTGGTGCATCTCGCGGCAGTTGTGGTGGGGCCACCAGATTCCCGCCTGGCACGGCGATGACGGGCGGATTTTCGTCGCCCACGACGAGTTCGAAGCGCGAGCCGAGGCCACTGCGCAGGGCTACTGCGGCCCACTGACGCGCGACCCGGACGTGCTCGATACCTGGTACTCGTCCGCGCTGTGGCCGTTCTCGACGCTCGACTGGACACCCCAATGGCCAGCCGAGACGAATCCAGCGCTCGAACGATATCTACCGTCTACGGTCCTGGTGACCGGTTTCGACATCATCTTCTTCTGGGTTGCCCGGATGGTGATGATGACCCGGCACATCACCGGAAAAATCCCCTTCAAGCACGTCTACGTGCACGGTCTGATCCGCGACGCGGAAGGCCAGAAGATGAGCAAGTCGAAGGGCAACGTCCTCGACCCGATCGACCTGATCGACGGGATCGACCTCGAAGCGCTGATAGCGAAGCGTACCAGCGGCCTGATGAATCCCAAGCAGGCCACGCAGATCGAAGAGCGTACGCGCAGGGAATACCCAAAAGGAATACAGGCTTTCGGTACCGACGCTCTGCGTTTCACCTTCCTGTCGCTGGCCAGCCCCGGGCGCGACATCAAGTTCGACCTCAGCCGCTGCGAGGGCTACCGCAACTTCTGCAACAAGCTGTGGAACGCGACACGCTTCGTGCTGATGCATACCGCTGGTCAGGATCTCGGGCTGACCGCCTGCACGCCAGGGCAGTGTGAGACGGCGCTGCGCTTCTCGTTCGCCGACCGCTGGATCGTCAGCAAGCTGCAGCGCACTGAGGTCGAGGTCGCGCAACACTACGCCGACTACCGCTTCGACCTGCTGGCACGCTCAATCTACGAGTTTGTCTGGGACGAGTTCTGCGACTGGTATGTCGAATTGTCGAAGGTTCAACTGCAGACCGGCACGGAACCGGAAATCCGCGCGACACGCCGGACGCTGGCACGGGTACTGGAGGTCGTTCTGCGCCTTGCGCACCCGCTGTTGCCATTCATTACCGAAGAACTATGGCAGGCTCTGGCACCGATCGCCGGTCGCAAGACGCACGACTCGATCATGCTCGCAGCCTATCCGCGGGCGCAGATGGAGAAGATTGATCCGAACAGCGAGAGCAGAGTCCAGCAACTCAAGGATCTGGCCTACGCCTGTCGCAACCTGCGCGGCGAAATGAATCTCTCACCGGCGCAGCGGGTGCCGCTGCTGGCCACTGGCAACAACGACTCACTCGCCGGACTTGCCCCCTATCTCAAGCCGCTGTGCAAGCTTTCGGAGATGCAGATCGTCGACGCTCTTCCCGCCGACGCCAGCGCACCGGTCGCCATCGTCGGTGAGACAAAGTTGATGCTGCAGATCGAGATCGACCTCGCCGTCGAAAGCGAGCGCCTGGAGAAGGAAATCGCCCGCCTGACCGGCGAGATTGGCAAAGCCCAGGCCAAGCTCGCCAACGAGAGCTTCGTCGCGCGCGCGCCGGCAGCGGTAGTCGAACAGGAGAGGAAGCGCCTCAACGCCTTCATCGCCACTCTCGACAATCTCGAACCGCAACGCCAACGTCTGCAACGCAGTTAGGATTTCCCTTCGGTTGTTGCCATCGCAGGATTCGGATCCTGCTCGCCGGTCGCCCCACTCAACCACTCAACCACTC
>DPSD01000678.1:0-9373 GCA_003538495.1 Accumulibacter sp. | reverse complement strand
CTCAACCACTCAACCACTCAACGCTCGACAAGCACTGGCAGCAGGCCGCGCAAGGCGTTGCCGACATAGACTGCGGCCCCCTGCAGCAAGTCCTCACGGCGCAGCACCTGTTCGACTGCGCGCCCGGAGTCGAGCAGCGTTCGCCGCAGGACGCCCGGCAGCAAACCGCAGGCCTGCGGCGGCGTCAGCAACACCCCCTGACGGTCGACAAAGACGTTGCTGCGCGCCCCTTCGCAGACTTCGCCGCGGCTGTTGAAGAAGATCGAGTCAAACACCGTTGGTCGCGCCGCCAGGGCGGCCAACGCGCGGTCATAGAACGCCCGCGCCGTGGTCTTGTGGCGCCGCAGGTAGTCGTCGTCCGGGAGCATTTCGGTGGCCAGAACGACACGCCACGCCTGCTGCTGATCGTCGAGCAAAGGCGACACCACCAGCCGGCATCCGCCGTCGTGCGCTAGCGTCAGGCGAACGCGAAAGACGCCGTCCTGCCGAACGGCCGCCGCCTCAGCCAATGCCGACGAAACATCGGCCAGCGCACAGCCAAAACCCAGGCAGTGTGCCGAAGCTTGCAGACGCTCAAGATGCAAGGACAGCAGTGGATACGCGCCGCCTTCCAGGCGCAAGGTTTCGACCAGTTCGAATCCCGGATCGAAAGCGGTCAGGAAGCTCGCCTTCAGCAGGCACTCGGCGTACTCACGTGCCGGATCGGCGTCGACCACGATACCGCTGCCCACGCCAAGCCTGGCCTGCTGCTGCGGGCCGACCTCGATGGTGCGAATGGCGACGTTGAAACGGCAATCACCACCCGGTGCCAGCCAACCCAGCGCGCCGGTATACAGGCCACGCGGCACCTCTTCGAGCTCGCTGATCCGCTGCATGGCTCGGATTTTCGGGGCGCCGGTGATCGAACCGCAGGGAAAGAGTGCAGCGAAGAGGTCGGCCAGGCTTACCCCGGGCAGGTCCGCCGCGACCGCTGAAACCATCTGCCACAAGGTCGGGTACGCCTCGGCTTGACACAGGGCTTCGACGCAGACTTTGCCCGGCCGCGCCAGGCGCCCGAGGTCGTTGCGCAGCAGATCGACGATCATCACGTTCTCCGCCCGTTCCTTCGCCGAAGAAAGCAGTGCGGCACAGTTGGCCTGGTCTTCCAGCAGCGTTCGGCCGCGGGCGGCGGTACCCTTCATCGGGCGCGCCAGCACGCGCGTACCCGAACGCTCGAAAAACAACTCCGGCGAGAAAGAAAGAATCGTTTCCTGACCGGTGCGCACGTAGCCACCGTAGCGAACCGGCTGTCGTTCGCGCAAGGCGGCATAGAGTGCCAGCGGATGTCCGTAAAGCTGGAAAGTCAGCGGAAAGGTGAGGTTGATCTGGTAGCAGTCACCGTCGGCGATCCAGCGAAGAATTTGCCCGACCTGCGCAGCGTACTGCGGGGCGTCGACGCCTGGCGACAGTTCGGCAATCCCGGCCAGCCGTCGATGTTCCGGCAAGTTGGCCAACTGCTCTGCGAGGAAAGCGTCGACTGCTGGTGCATCAAGGCGTCGGCTATCGGCGAAGGCCCAGGCCCGCAGCGGCGGCCGACGGCACGGCACGGGCGGAAGCGCCCGCTCGAAACTAGCGCCAAGCTCATAATCTGCGGCGAGAACCACCCATTGACCAGCGGCAAGGGCGCCTTCGATCGCCCGGAAAGCGACTAGCGGGTCGCCGGCCCCTGCGAAGGCGTAGCACCGGCGCCGATCCGTCAGCAGCAGGGCGCCGCCGCCGTCGCCGTCCAGCAGTGCAAATGGGGAACCGGCCAACATCAGCGGCAAACGGGCATCGGGTGCCTGCGTGGCAGAGCCAACTCGACGGCGGTTCCGGTCACCGAGATGGTGCGCTACTTGCGCTTGAGGTAGAACTCCAGGACCTGATTCACCTCGGCACTGGACAACAGCTCATTACCGGTCTGCTTGGCGAAAGCGTGGAAATCCTTCAGCGAGCCCGGGTCGGTAGCCAGCACGTGCAGCACTTCGCCAGCTGACATCTCGGACAGCGCCTTCTTCGTGCGCAGAATCGGCAGCGGGCAATTCAGCCCCTTGACGTCGAGTTCGCGGTCGAAATGCATGATGGTTGGGTCCACAACAAAACTGAGGGCGTATTCTAACCATTCTGCGCACGCTAGCCGCCGTTCTTCTTCTCTTTCGCCTCCTCCAACTGCAGCTTGCGCATTTCACGTAGACGCGCGTCCACCTGCGACTGTTCGAAGAAATTGCCGTCGCCGGATTGTTGCGCGAACTGCAGTTGTTCAACCGCGGGACCCAACTGCCCGAGCAGGAAATAGGACTCAGCCTGTGCGCGGTGCTGTTGCAGACGTTTGCCAAGCGCTGCGAAAGTCTTGGCTTGCAGACCGTACAGTTTGTAGTCCGAACTGTAGAGTTGCAATTCCGAGTCGAGAAAGCGCAAAGCCTCGTCGTATTGCCGCCCCGCGAGCAGCGCGTCGGCATAGCCATAGGCCAGAGCTCTCGACTGCGGAAAGCGCTGCAAGGCACTACGATAGATGTTCAGCGCGCCGGCACGATCACCCCCCGCAGCTCTCGTTTCAGCGGCCAACCCGGCGATCATTGGCGACGACACCTTGAGCGCCAACAGCGCGTCGACTTCCTTCTGAGCAGCGACCACGTCCTTGGCCTTTAGCAGCGCGTACGCCAGGCCGTAGCGACTGCCCGCCTCCGAAGCAAACTTCTTTTCCCGCAACTGCCGGCTGAACTCGCCGGCCGCCTCTCCGGAACTGCCCATCTGCACGCGCAGTCGGGCCCGCACCAGGTGAAAGTCGAGACTGCCGGCGACCTGTCGGTAGGGGACGTTCTGCGCCCGGCTCTCCATGTCGGATATCCGCTCGACGGTTAGTGGATGCGAGCGCATATAAACCGGCGCATTGTTCTCATATACCCGCCCAGCCTGCTGCATGCGCCCGAAAAAGTCGCCCATGCCGCGCGCATCGTAGCCGGCCTTGATCATCGTCTGGAACCCGAAACGGTCCGCCTCGCGCTCGAAATCACGGCTGTAGGCCAATTGCGCCTGAATCGATCCGGCCTGCGCCGACGCGATCGCCGCACTTGCCACCTGCGAATTGGAACGTGCGGCAAGGACACCTACGGCCATGGCGATCATGGTGGCGATCGAGCTCTGCTTCTCCCTGGCCATCTGTCGGGCAAGATGACTCTGCGTTACATGCGAGATTTCATGGGCGAGCACACCGGCCAGTTCGGATTCCGATTGCGCCGTCAGCAGCGTGCCGGTATTCACCCCGATGAAGCCGCCGAACATCGCAAAGGCATTGATCGTGTTGTCGCGAATCACGAAGAACTGGAAACTGCCCGCGGGGTTCGAACTGGCGGCAACCAGGCGACCGCCGAGGAGATTGACGTAGTCGGAAATGTCCGGATCGTCAACGTAGCTAGCCTCGTGGAGGCGGATATCATTGAAGATCCGCTCGCCGATCTTGTGCTCAAGCTGAGGGGAGAGGTCTACGCGCGCGGCGTCTCCGAGGTCAGGCAGTTCGTCGGCCAGCAGCGACCGCGAGCTGCCTAGCGCCACCGCGATGGCCAAGAAGGCGGCACAAGTGATTCTGATCAAGGGGACCTCCGGAAAACCTCGGCAAGAGCCTGATGAAGATGGTGCTATGATACCTAATTGATGTCTGGCGGATTGTTACGAAGCGTTACCGGCGCCCCCCGCAAACAGGCGTGAAGCATTTCCGCTGGCCACAACCCGCATCTGCTGCTGCCGAACCAATGTCCGCGAGCCCCCTCTCCCATTTCAACCCCCAAGGCCAGGCGCAGATGGTCGGCGTCGGCGGGAAGACCGAAACTTCCCGCCAGGCAAGAGCGGCTGGCAGTATCCTGATGCGGCCCGAAACACTGGCGCTGATCGTCGAAGGCGCGGCGAAGAAGGGGGATGTTCTGGGGGTCGCACGCATCGCGGCAATCCAGGGCGCCAAACGTACTTCCGAGCTGATTCCCTTGTGTCACCCGATCGCGCTGACCAGCGTTTCCGTCGACTTCGAGATCGACGGTCCGACCAACGCCGTGCACTGCCTGGCCAGTGCGGAGTGCTGCGGTCGCACCGGCGTCGAGATGGAAGCTCTGTGCGCTGTCAGCATCGGCCTGCTGACCATTTACGACATGTGCAAGGCTGTTGATCGCGGCATGCGCATCGAGGGTGTGCGCCTTCTCGAAAAGATCGGGGGCAAGTCCGGGCACTGGACGGCCACCTGAAACGACCCGGGAATGCGGACCAAAGACGCCAGGCCGCGCTAGCGCTTCGCCGCTGTACGGGGCCTACGCCAACTCAAAAAAAAACCCGCCGGAGGCGGGTCCCTATTGCACACCAAGAAACTCAGGCGCGCGCGATATTCGATGCTTGCTTGCCCTTGGGGCCCTGCGTCACGTCGAACGAAACCTTTTCGCCCTCTTTGAGGGTCTTGAATCCACCCATGGTGATCGCGGAGAAATGGGCGAAGAGATCCTCGCTGCCATCGTCCGGAGTAATGAAGCCAAAACCCTTAGCATCATTGAACCACTTGACTGTACCAGTTGCCATATTGCCACTTCCTTGAAAAAAGACTAAATCCGGGCGGCGCCCGACTTCCATGCTTCTGGTTCGGCCCTGACTATGGCTGGTGTTCAGACAAGCAGAACGGCCAAGCAGCGCCTTGAACAAAAACATGCGACCTTTTTACGCCAAGTCAGGCGGATGCGTCAAGCGTTTTCCACATTTACCGCTCGCCGGTCTGCATATCCGTGCCGAGAATTGGTGGAAAGCGGTATTGCGGATCCCGAAAGACTGGTTAGAATTCACGCATGGCAACACAGCATCAGGACAACTCCCTACTTCAAGCGCAGCGCACGCAGCTCAAGCCGCCACCACTTTACAAGGTTCTGTTGTTGAACGACGACTTCACGCCGATGGATTTCGTGATCGTCGTTCTGCAGAAGTTTTTTGCGATGGATCGAGAACACGCGACGCGAATCATGCTCAAAGTTCACACCGATGGGCAAGGGGTGTGTGGAATTTATCCGCGCGATGTCGCGGCGACGAAAGTTGAACAGGTCACAGCCTTCGCACGAAGCAACCAGCATCCCCTGGCGTGCGTCATGGAGGAAAACTGAATGATCGCCCAGGAACTCGAAGTAAGTTTGCACATGGCATTTGTCGAAGCGCGGCAGAAGCGCCATGAGTTCATCACCGTCGAACACCTTCTGCTGGCGCTGCTCGACAACCCGTCAGCGGCCGAGGCGATGCGCGCCTGTGGCGCAAGCATCGAGCAGTTGCGCAAGGATCTGATCAGGTTCATTGGCGAACACACGCCAACCGTCGCCGGTGACGATGAAATCGACACGCAACCGACGCTGGGTTTCCAGCGGGTGATCCAGCGCGCCATCCTGCACGTCCAGTCATCCGGCCGCAAAGAAGTCAACGGCGCCAACGTTTTGGTGGCGATCTTCGGCGAAAAGGATTCGCACGCCGTCTACTACCTGCAAAAGCAGGGCATCACGCGCCTCGACGTGGTCAATTTCATTTCGCACGGAATCAGCAAGATTCCCCAGAGCGCACCTCGCGGCGACCCGGAAGTCGAGACGGAAGGCGACCAGCAAAGTGCGGCCGGGCCTCTCGAGAGCTACACCATCAACCTCAATGCCTTGGCTCTGCAGGGCAAGATCGACCCCCTGATCGGTCGGGACCGAGAGCTCGAGCGCGTCATTCAGACGCTCTGCCGTCGGCGAAAGAACAACCCCTTGCTGGTTGGCGAGGCCGGCGTGGGCAAGACGGCCATTGCCGAAGGGCTGGCGCGGCGGATCGTCGAGTGCGACATCCCGGAGATCCTCGCCAAGGCGAACGTGTACTGCCTGGACATGGGCTCTCTGCTGGCTGGTACCAAGTATCGTGGCGACTTCGAACAACGTCTGAAAGCGGTTCTCAAACAGCTGAGCGAGAACCCGCAGGCGATCCTGTTCATCGACGAGATTCATACGCTGATCGGTGCCGGCTCGGCGTCGGGAGGCACCCTTGATGCATCGAACCTGCTCAAGCCCGCGCTGTCATCGGGGCAGTTGAAATGCGTCGGCGCGACGACCTACAACGAATACCGCGGTATTTTCGAGAAGGACCACGCGCTGTCCCGGCGGTTCCAGAAGATCGATGTGAGCGAGCCATCGAGTGCGGAAGCAGTGGAAATCCTGAAGGGGCTCAAGTCGCGCTTCGAGGCCCACCACGGAATCAAGTATTCTGCCGCAGCATTGACTTCGGCGGTTGAACTTTCGGTGCGCTTCATCACCGACCGCCACCTGCCCGACAAGGCGATCGACGTCATTGACGAAGCGGGCGCCGCGCAGCGGATCCTGCCCAAGTCCAAGCAAAAGAAGCTGATCGGCAAGATCGACATCGAGGAGATCGTCGCCAAGATCGCGCGTATCCCGTCCACGCATGTCTCGTCGGACGACCGGAACAGTCTGCGAAATCTCGACCGTGACCTGAAAGCCGTTGTTTTTGGCCAGAGCGCAGCGATCGACGCGCTCACCAGAGCGATCAAGATGGCCCGCTCGGGTCTTGGCAATCCGACCAAGCCAATCGGCAGCTTCCTTTTCTCGGGCCCCACCGGCGTCGGCAAGACCGAGGTTGCCAAACAACTGGCGTACTGCCTCGGCAATGAACTGATCCGCTTCGACATGTCGGAATACATGGAGCGGCACGCGGTGTCGCGCCTGATCGGTGCGCCGCCCGGCTACGTTGGCTTCGACCAGGGCGGACTGCTGACCGAGGCCGTCACCAAGAAGCCCTACAGCGTGCTACTGCTCGACGAAATCGAAAAGGCCCATCCCGATATCTACAACATCCTCCTGCAGGTCATGGATCACGGTACGCTGACCGACAACAACGGCCGCAAGGCCGACTTCCGGAACGTGATCATCATCATGACCACCAACGCCGGCCAAGAAGCGATCCAGAAAGCGACCATGGGCTTCACGCCAACCCGGCAGGCCGGGGATGAAATGGTCGAGATCAAGCGGATCTTTACGCCGGAGTTTCGTAACCGGCTCGACGCCACCATCTCGTTCAAGTCGCTTGACCACGAGGTGATCATGCGCGTGGTGGACAAGTTCCTGATGCAACTCGAGGCGCAACTTCACGAGAAGAAAGTGGAAGCGGTGTTCACGACGGCCCTCAAGGACCACCTTGCCAGACACGGCTTCGACCCGATGATGGGTGCCCGTCCGATGGCCCGTCTGATTCAGGACACCATCCGCGCCTCGCTGGCCGACGAGTTGCTGTTCGGCCGCCTGGCGCACGGCGGGCACGTGATCGTCGACCTGGACGAGGACCACAACGTAAGGCTGGTCTTCGAAGAGGAGTCCGAGGCCGTTGCCTGACGATCGTCGATGCCCAGGACCCTGTGCCCACGAGGCATGGCCTGTTTTCCGCCATCTGAAGACTGAGCACACAAGGCAATTACCATGAGTTTCAAGACCGCCGACCTTCTCGATAACAACGAACAGGAGCTTCGCGATGGCCGCATCCAGGTCGTCACGCCGATGTTCCGGAGTTACGGCGGCCGGCCATCGTTTGCTGGCCAAGTCATCACGCTGAAACTTTTCGAGGACAACTCGCTGGTCCGAGAGGTGCTCGGCGAAGACGGCAACGGCAAGGTGCTGGTGGTTGATGGCGGCGGTTCCATGCGCTGCGCGCTGGTGGGCGACCAGTTGGCGATCCTGGCGCACCGCAACCGCTGGGAGGGAATCGTCCTTTACGGCTGCATCAGAGACTCCGGGGACATCAGCGCGATCGATCTTGGCATTCGCGCGCTCAACACCCACCCCCTGAAAAGTGTCAAGAAGGGTATCGGTGAACGCGATCTGGCTGTAAGCTTTGGCGGCGTAAGGTTCAGACCCGGCCAGTGGATCTATGTCGATTGCGACGGGGTGATCGTCAGCGAGCAAGCCTTGAACTGAGGATGGGAAAGACCATCGCTTTCGGTTGCACTGGCCGGTGGCCGTGCAGCGATGGGACCACACTCGGTGGTCGCCGTTTCTGCCGTGGTCTTTGAGTTGGCTCTATCCCTGCTGATGATTTGCGCGGGACGCCGTACCACCGAAGCGACGCTGACGGCGGCGCCTTGCCCTTGATGGCCGGCCAGCAGACCCGCTGCGGTTCGGTCGCCTGGCTCGCAAATTTCGATACACTTCCGTCGTCCGCGGCCACGCTGCATCGGACACGAATGGACCAGATGCGAGACCGCTACGATGCGTCGCGCTAGCTGCTGTGGAGTTGCCAGAATCGGAGATGAGTTGTGACCGCTGCCCTTGACCTGCTCAAAGCGATCCGGACAGGCCGCCTGCAAGAAGTTCGTACTTTGCTGGATGCCGGAACCCCGGTTGAAATCCACGACGGACGGGGTGATCCGGGCTTGCCGCTCGGCGTCGCGTGCTTCATGGGGCACGTCGAGATCGTCCGCGAACTGGTCGCCCGCGGTGCCAAAGTCAATTTCCCGGACAACGCGCTTCCCACGTCACCACTGTCAATGGCTATTCGCGGCCGACGGACTGAGGTCGTGAAAGCCCTGGTCGAAATGGGCGCGAACGTTCCAGACGGAATGAAGACCGGTCTGACCGACCAGGAAATGATGATCGCGCGCTGGCGGGGACGACACTACGAAGCCAGCGCGGGCAAGCACGACCAACCCGGCGACGAGACCCCGCTGTTCGAGGAGATCGAAATGGTCCGCTGCTACGGAACGGACACGTCCGTGCTCGATGCCGACCTGATCCGGGCAGCACGCGAAATGGACAAGAAATAGCTGCGCAAGCGGTGCAGCGCGCCGCTTTGGCGAGTTTCGTCGGTTGAAACCGCGGCGCGGGTGAGATTCTTGCGATCTGACACGCACCAACCAGCGCATGGTTTCCACAAGCGGGCGTGCAACCGCGCGCGGCGCGGCAGCTCGGTGCAACCACTTTCGCCCATGACGTTCATCAGGTTGCGCGCAGTCGGCAGATGAAGCTGGCGATGCGGCTGGTCGCCGCCAGCCGCTGAAGTGGGCTGCGCACGGCCCTGCCACTACCGGCGGTCACCGCCGCGATCGCTCCTCCAGGAATGCCGTTGCCAAGTATTATGGTGGCCATGAGCGATTTACCAGAACATCCGCCGAGCGCCGCTTCGCCATTAAAACCGCGCTGCGACTGCTGGCGCTGCCGGCGGTAGACACCCTGTGGCTCAATTCCCTGACCTTCCCGCGGCATGGCGACCACCATCTGGTCAAGCATTATCCGGGCGGCGAACTCAAGCGTGGGCAGGTCAACGACCCCTTGCTCGTAACCGTCCAGTCCGACCATCTATAAGTTCAGAT
>DPSD01000683.1 GCA_003538495.1 Accumulibacter sp. | reverse complement strand
GGAGGCGGGCAATGCAGCGGCATAGCGTGCGGGAGGCGGCCGCCGGCAAGTGGCCGGGCATCCTCGCCGGCATGGGCTTGAGTGGCCGTGCGCTGTCGGGGAAGCATGGGCCATGTCCGATCTGCGGGGGAAAAGACCGGTTCCGCTTTGACGACAAGGAAGGCCGGGGCACTTGGTTCTGCTCGCGGTGCGGCGCCGGCGATGGCGTCAAACTGGCGATGCTGGTGACCGGCCAGGATTTCCCGGACGCCGCTCGGGAGATCGAGCGTGCTGCCGGCGCCGTTCAGCCGCTCGTGCGGCAGCCTGAGCAGGATGAGGCAGCGAAGGTCCGCAAGTTACGCCAGACCTGGGCGGAAGGCAGCAAGCTGACGCACGGCGATGAGGCCATGGCCTACTTGGCTGGGAGGGGCTTGGAGATCGAGACGGCGCCCGACTGCCTACGCCTGCACCCGGCGCTGCCCTACTACGACAGTCGCGTGCTCGCGGGCAAGTTCCCGGCAATTCTGGCGCGCGTCGTCGCGCCTGACGGCCGGGGCGCCACGCTGCATCGGACGTACCTGCAGGGCGGGCACAAGGCGCCGGTGAGTGCGCCGAAGAAATTGATGGCCGGCAAGGCCGTTGCGGGGGCCGCCGTGCGCCTTTTTCCGGTCGCGGAACGTCTCGGTATCACCGAGGGAATAGAAACGGCTCTGGCGGCTGCGCAGCTCTTCGGCGTTCCGGTCTGGTCGTGTATCAGCTCGGCAGGTATCCAGAGCTTCGAACCTCCCGAGGGCGTGCGCGAGCTGATCGTCTTCGGCGACAACGATGCCAACTTCGTCGGCCAGGCGGCAGCGTACACGTCAGCACATCGGCTGAAGCGGAGAGGCTTGGTCGTGACGGTAGAGATTCCGTCGACGGCCGGTGACTGGCTTGATCAGCTCAGCGGGGTGCCTGGGCCGCGACGCGCAGGGAATTACCGGGACGTGCTGCGGGAACCGCCAGTTATCGGCGAGTGCTCGACGTCATGCCGCGACGTGCCGGCCACGGTGGGTGATGACGCAAAAAAAGGCGCCGGGAAGCCGGGCGACGTGCCATGTTGAGGCGGACGAAAATCGCATCGCACAATGCCGAAGGCAATAGTAAGCATGAAAAGTGCCACGCTTTGCCAGTCATGGTATCTGTCCGGTCGAGAGCATTTACGGCGCGCAAATTGCGCCGAGCGCACTGCACAATGCTTACGGCAAGTCGCCTGCCGCGGGCCGCTGGCGTGATTTTGTGCCGCCGCGGCGCAGCGGGTTTGCCGGTGCGACGTTCGTTCGCTTTCGCGCGTTTCTGTGGCTTTGCGGCGGCATCGCCGATTGAAATATCAGGAGAGGCTCAGAATGGTTCGGCGCAACAGGGGCGAACAGGCCACGAGAGCGTTACTCGCCAACGTGTCGGCCGAACGTGGCCAGCGGTGACCACGGGAAGCCTTTCGCAGAACGCCGAGCAAATGGCGCTGATTGAGGACGAAATCGAGTCTTTGCAAGGGGGGCGCGAGTAATGTGTTGCGACGACGTTCGGCCAAAACTCGATCTGGACCAGATTGGCTGGAAATTGCAGCTGTCGCATCTCAGAAGCCGAGCGGCGTTGCCGCCGGCGACGAAGGCCGCGATGGTGATTTCGGTGATGCGGCAGGGAGCGGCGACGCTGGCGGTTCTCGAGTACCTGCGTTCAGACGGGTCTTTTCGGCGAGAAGGGGAAATCATGAAGGCGACAGGAAGAAAGCACGGCGCCGTGTCGTTCGCTCTGCGCGTTCTGCGGGGTAGAGGGCTGGTGATGGCCGTGCCTGACACGGTGCGTAATTCGCGGTATCTGAGATACAAGGCGGTGACGGAATGAGCAGGTTCAACGAGCACGGGCTGACGCCGAAGCAGGAGAAGTTTGCCCGCACTGTGGTCTCCGGGAAAAAGCTCGCGGACGCCTATCGTGAGTCGTACTGCGCCAAGGGTATGGCCGAGAAGACGCTTCACGAGGCAGCCAGCAGACTCGCCGCCAACAGCAAGGTAATAGCAAGGATCTTCGCGATGCAGGCAGCTGCGGCCGAGATTGCCACGCTGAAGGCCGCGGATGTTCTGCGGGAGGTTCGCGCGCTGGCGCTCTCGGACATCATCGGCATCGTGAACAACGACGGGACGTTCAAGCTGCCGCACGAAATTGACAAGGAGACACGGGCAGCGATCGCGTCGTTCGAGATCGACAAGGACAAGGTGATCAAGTACCGGTTCTGGAGCAAGACCGACGCGCTGGAAAAGGCGATGAAGCACCTTGGCCTGTACGAGAGGGACAACAAGCAGAGGACAGACCCGCTGCGCGAGCTGCTGGATTCACTCGGCGGCGCGGTGATCGGCGTGTCGAGCGGGAAGCCGCGGAGAACGGGCGAACGGTAGTGCCTGCGACGGTAGCGGGCCGCGCTGAGCAAGGTTCAGGGAAGGGTTCGGAGATCCGCATCGAACCGTGGGCGAAGCCGTCTTCGACTCTCGACCACCCGGCCGCGTGAACTGTGACGATCTCGATCGGGAGTGCTTCACCACACCGAGACGTCGAAGTGATGAGTCAGTTGTGCCTCGCGTGGGCACCTGCGCGTAACCGGCATTCCGTGGATCAGCACCGTGCTATGACCCAATCTGCGTAAATTGGGCCGCCCGATTTGCTCAAGTCAGGCGAACGCATGACAATAGGTACTTTGGACCAACAACAAGAACAACGATGAGCGACCCC
>DPSD01000691.1:4094-4329 GCA_003538495.1 Accumulibacter sp. | reverse complement strand
GAGTGGCTGGGCGACGATTTTGACCCGAACCGGTTCGATTTGCCGACACACGCCCAGCGCGTCAGTCAGGTGGTGGCGAGATGAAAAGGACCCTGGCCGGCACCGGCCGGCAGCAGCCGTTCCTTGCCGATCAGGAGGGGTGAGCGATGCCGCCGGCCGACCAGCAGACGACGGAACGCGTCTTTCTCAGCTACAGCCGCGCTGACCAGACGGTGGCGATCGCCTTGCGCACGGC
>DPSD01000691.1:3485-3744 GCA_003538495.1 Accumulibacter sp. | reverse complement strand
GTCTTCAAGGATGACGATTCGCTGCGCACCGGCGACAGGTGGCTGGAGCGCCTGCAGGAGGCCCTGCACGGCTGCTCTGCGTTCGTCGTTCTCGTCGGCAGGGAAGGCGTGCGCCGCTGGGTCGGCGCCGAGGTGCAGGTGGCCCTGATCCGCCACCTGGCGCCGGCGAAGGACGCCGAGCGCCTGCCGCTGTTCCCGATCCTCCTCGAAGACGCCAGGCCGGAGACGCTGCCGCCGTTTCTCGTCCTCTTCCAGGCCG
>DPSD01000691.1:0-3194 GCA_003538495.1 Accumulibacter sp. | reverse complement strand
GTCCTCTTCCAGGCCACCCGCTGGCGGGCGGCCGAGGCGCTGCCGACCACACTGCTCGACGCCATCCGGGCGCGCGCCATCCGCCTCGACTCGCCGCCGGCCATCGAGGGCTGCCCCTTCGTCGGCCTCAACGCCTTCACCAGCAAGGATTCCCGGCTGTTCTTCGGACGCCGCAAGGAAACCCTCGAGGCGCTCGCGTGCCTCGGCGAGCAGCAGCCGGCCGACCCCGACAGGCTGCGCGCCGGCGGCGCCGGCTTCTGCCGCTGGCTGCAGATCGAGGGCAACAGCGGCGCCGGCAAGTCGTCGCTGGTCAATGCCGGCCTGTTGCCGATGATCGAACAGGGAGCGCTGTGGGCGCGCACCGGCTGCGAGCGCTGGCGAATCCTCGGGCCGATGATGCCGGGCAGGGACCCGCTGGAGAAGCTGGCGGAGGTCGTCGAGCACGCCCTGATCGCCGCCGGCGAGCGGCGCGACACCCGCGCCCGCGCGCAGCGCTTCGCACAGGACGAGCGCGCACGCGTACTGGCGCTCGACCTGCGCGACGCCCGGGAAGAGCAGACCGCATTCCTGCTGATCGTCGACCAGTTCGAGGAACTGTTCACCTTCGCCGACCCGGCAGCGCGCAAGCAGTTCGACGCCCTGCTCGCCGGGGCGCTGCAGGACCCCGAGTGTCCGCTGTTCCTGATCAGTACCGTGCGCGCCGACTTCCTCGATCGCTTCGAACAATTGCCGCGCCTGCAGGAAATCTACAACAGCCTCTGCAAGCGCTACTTCCTGCCGACGATCTCCGAGCACGGGTTGCGCGAAGTCATCGAGCAACCGGCGCGGCTCGCCGGCCTCGACGTCAGCGAAGTCAGCACGGCGATCCTCGCGGACGCGCGTGACGAGATCGGTTCGCTGCCGCTGGTCGAGAACGCGCTCTACACGCTCTGGCAGCAGCGCCAGGGAAATGTCCTCAGCGGCGAGCGCTACCGCGAGTCGAACGGCATCGCCGGCATGCTCAGCGCGCAGGCCGACGCGCTGCTGGCGCGCATCGACGGCGAGGTCGCCAAGGGCAGGCAATCGGCGCTCGAACTGCTGCTGTGGCTGACCCGCATCAACGACGAGGGCCGCCACACGCGGCAACGCATCCCGCGCGACCAAGCGGCGAGGATTGCCGGTGACGGCAAGGCGGCGGCCGGCGAGCGCGTGCTGCGACTGCTCTCCGGCGAGCGCCGCGCCGACGTCGCCGCGCCAACGCACGCCGGTTCGCTGCGCCTGATCACGATCAGCACCGAGCAGGACCAGCAGTACGTCGACCTGATCCACGAGACGCTGATCCGCGCTCGCAGCAAGGACCCGAAGACCGGCAAGGCGATCGGCTACTGGCCGACGCTCCACGACTACATCGAGAAGAACTGCGATCGCGACATGCGTCGCCAGCAGCTTCGTTTCCAGGCCGAGCAGTGGGGCCGCAGCGGTTCTCTCGGACGCTGGTGGAACCTCGCCGGCTGGCACGACCTCTGGCGCTACCGGCGGCTGCGCATCGACCTGCTCGGTGCGGAAGAACGCCGCTTCGTGCTGTGGAGTCGCTGGTCCGGAGCGATGAAGCTCGTCGTCCTGCTGGGGGTGTTCGGCAGCGTGGGCGAAGGCGTATGGTGGGCCAGCCGCAACAACCTGCCATTCGACTACGCGGTGCAGAAGCCGCTCTGGTTTTTCATGTCGGTCGCGGACCAGGCGCCGCTGCCGGAGATGGTGGACATCCTGCCGGGAAGCTTCACGATGGGCTGTCTGGCGGGACGCGACGACGTCGAAGGCGCGACCTGCGGCAAGAACGACGTCGCGCATCCGGTGACCCTGTCCCGGCCGTTCGCTCTCGGCAGGTACGAGATCACCTTCCGCGAGTACGATTACTACGTGTGGGAGCAGCAACGCCAGGGACAGGAGATCGAATACCCGCCGGATGGCGGCTGGGGACGTGCCGATCGCCCGGTCATCAACGTCAGTTGGCACGAGGCCAGGGCTTACACGCAGTGGCTGAGCCAGCAGACGGGCCAGGCCTACCGGTTGCCGACCGAGGCCGAGTGGGAGTACGCCGCCCGCGCCGGGACGGACACGGCGTACTGGTGGGGGAAGGACTTCGCGCAGGACAAGGCCAACTGCACGGGGAGCAGGACGACGCCGGTGCGGGATCGTCATCCGAACCCCTGGGGACTGCACGACACCGCCGGCAATGTCTGTGAGTGGGTCGAGGACCGCTACGCCCGGTATTCTGCAGATCCGGTAAGGGATCCGTCGGGACCAGACGAAGGCGTGTCCCGCGTGCTGCGCGGCGGGTCCTGGGGCAATGACCCGGGGGACTGTCGCGCGGCGTACCGCCTCGGCGGCGCTCCGGGCTACCATCTCAGCTACGTCGGCTTCCGGGTGTGTCGTGGTGCCCCCATCGAACCGCTGCGCGCTGCGCCGCTGGCCACTGAAACGCTGCCGCGCTGATCACTGGGCGCCGCGTAGCGGCGCCCGCGAAATTTTTTGACCCCGTCGTGGCATCACCCCGGCTTCGCGGCACGTCGCCAGGCGTCAGCACCAACGGTGCCAGCAGGTGCTGGCGCAATCCCCACGATTCATCCGCCGGGCCAGGGATACTCGCTCGCTTCGCTGCCTGCCTGCGCCACTGATGGTCAGTGGGGCTGACCGCCGAGTTTCTCGAAAGCTTCATTGGCCGACCGAAAGACCTCTCCGGATAGCGATGCCCAAAGGGGTGACTTCATCAGCCGGTCCTGGACCGGCCCCTTGACCTCGGCAAGGTGCAAGCGCTTGTTTCGTTCGGCGAGGGCCTGGTTGAGTTCGCTGAAGACCGCTACTGCCGTGGCATCCATCCGGTTGACTGCGCTCATCACCAGCACCAGGTCGCGGATTGCGGGGGACGCTTCCAGTTGCTGAGTCAGGCGAAGTTCGACGGCGCCGAGGTTGCCGAAGAAGAGGCTTTCATCGATGCGCATGAACCTAGTTCCTTAGCCAGGCGGGAAGAAATCGGTTTGCGAGAGGCATTGCGCGCTTGGCAATCCAAGAAGGTGGTAGTCTTGACAGTCCTTCGACAGTATCTGTTGTCGACTTGGACCCTGTCAATCGACGAATCGAGAACCCTGCCAACTCGGTTGTACGCCTGCTTCGCTGACCGATGACCCCAAAAACCGCATCTTCCTCGCACACCCGCC
>DPSD01000066.1 GCA_003538495.1 Accumulibacter sp. | reverse complement strand
CGGTCATGCGTCAGGGCTGGCTATCGATCAACAACCGTGATGCCGAACCAAATCATTGCTAAACTGGCGGGCTTCTGCGTTAGAAGCCGTGTCTCGACCTGCCGGTCCATCGCCAATGCCGCTTTCCCGTCTCGTTCGTCTCTGTTGCCTGGCCAGCGCCCTGATGCTGAGCGCTTGCGGCACGGTCGATAGACCTCCGACCGCGGATCCGTCGGCCGACGCCAGCGCCCGACAAAAGAACCCAGCGCGCGCGCTTGCCTCGTCCGCCCGGCCGGCGCCCGGTACGCCCTTCGCCGACGATGAAGCCAGGAGGACCGTCTATTTCGGCTTTGGCGAGGCGACGATCAGCAGCGAGGCCGCCGAGATCTTGCGTCAGAACGCTCAGAAACTGAAAGATGAGCCGCAACTGCTGGTGACGCTAGTTGGCCATACCGACAATCTGGGCAGCGCCGCCTACAACCTTGCGGTGGCCGACAAGCGCACCGAGGCGGTGCACGAGAAGCTGCGCTCCTTCGGCGTGCCCAGAAACCAGATCAGGCGCCTGGCGGTCGGCAGCGAGCATAGCAGCAAGGAAACATGCGACAGCGAAACCTGCCGGCAGAGCATGCGCAAGGTCGAACTGATCTACGAGCGGCGCTAAACATCGCTTCCCGGCGGTCGACCGACAGCAGTCGATCAAGCCGGAAAGCAACGCCAGCGCCGCGGTCGCCACCAGACGTCGCGCGGAACCCTACATCAACTTCAGCTTGCGCGCCGCTTCGGTGAGCTCGCCGCGAAAATCAGGATGCGCAATGCCGATCAGCGCCTGCGCTCTTTGCTTGGCGCTCTTGCCGCGCAGCTGCGCAAGGCCATATTCGGTGACCACGTAGTTGACGTCGTTCTTGCTGGTCGTGACGTGTGCACCGGCGGTCAGCGCCGGAACGATCCGCGAGATGGTGTCGCCCTTGGCCGTCGCCGGCAGGACGATGAACGACTTGCCGTCGCGTGAGCGGTTGGCGGCGCGGACAAAGTCGACCTGGCCGCCGGTCCCCGAATACGACTGCGGGCCGAAACTCTCTGAGCAGCACTGGCCGATCAGATCGACCTGCAGCGTCGCGTTGATGGTCACCAGTTTGTCGTTACGCGCGGCGAGGAAGGGGTCGTTGGTGTAATCGACCGGATGCATTTCGAGCATCGGATTGCGGTTCATGAAGCGGTAGAGCTGCTGCGAGCCGAGCGCGAAAGTGGCGACCATCTTGCCCGGCAGGTAAGTCTTCTTGCGATTGGTCACCGCGCCGCATTCGAGCAGCTTGAGGATGCCGTCACCGATCATTTCGGTGTGGATCCCCAGGTCGTGCTTGTGCACCAGTTGCATCACCACCGCGTCGGGAATGGCGCCATAGCCGATCTGCAGCGTCGAACCATCGTCGATGATGTCGGTCACGTATTCGCCGATGGCCTCCTGGACGGGCCCGATCTGCGGCAGGCCGACCTCCAGGACCGGATCGTCGCTCTCGACGAAACCGGCAATCTGGGAGATGTGCACGTGACAGTTGCCGTTGGTAAACGGCACGTTGGGATTGACTTCGAGAATCACCACCCGCGCCATGCTGATCGCCGCCATGGTGTAATCGGTGCCCAGGCTGATCGAGAAATAGCCGTGCTCGTCCATCGGCGAGGCCATGGTGAACACCACATCGACGCGAATCTGACGGTTGGTGATCAACGACGGCATCTCGGAGAAGTAGCTCGGCAAAAAGTCGATCCACCCTTCCTTGCCGCCGGGCCGGCTGGCGCCGCCGAAAAAGAAAGCGAGATGGCGAACGTTGTCTACCGTCTCGGGATCGAAATAAGCGTACTTGCGCAGCGGCAGAATCTGTCCCACGGTGACCCCGTGAAAACGCTGCCGCTGTTCCGACAACGCCGTCAGCAGCGTCGGTGGCTCGCCGACACCGGTCGGTACCGAGATGAAATCGCCATCCTCGACCAGCCCCATGGCGTCCTCCGCGGTCACTTTCTTGCGCTGGTAGATCCGCTGATAAATATCCGACATGCTCCCCTCCTTGCTGTTGTTGTTGGCAAAACGCGCATCCCGGGGGCGTTTACGCCCCGGGCTGGGCTGTTGCTTGGTTCGCCTTGCCAGCCGCTGCAAGACAGCGACCAGGCCTGATGAATGCTACATGCTACGACGATACTGGCCGCCGACGTCGTAAAGCGCATTGGTGATCTGCCCGAGCGAGCAGACGCGCACGGCGTCGATCAGCACCGCGAAGACGTTGCCGTCGTCGATCACCGTCCGCTGCAGGCGTTCGAGCATCGCCGCCGCCGACGCGGCGTTGCGCTCGTGGAAGTCACGCAGGCGCTTGAGCTGCGATTGTTTTTCTTCTTCGGTCGACCGTGCCAGCTCGATCTCGACCTGCGCGTCGCCTTTCGGGTTGCGGAAGGTATTGACGCCGACGATCGGGAACGATCCGTCGTGCTTCTTGTGCTCGTAGTACAGCGACTCTTCCTGAATCTTGCCGCGCTGATAACCGGTTTCCATCGCCCCGAGGACGCCACCGCGCGACGCGATCGCTTCGAACTCCTTGAGCACCGCTTCTTCGACCAGGTCGGTCAGCTCGTCGATGATGAACGATCCCTGGTTCGGGTTCTCGTTCATCGCCAGACCCCACTCGCGGTTGATGATCAGCTGGATGGCCATCGCGCGGCGAACGGACTCTTCGGTCGGTGTAGTGATCGCTTCATCGTAAGCGTTGGTGTGCAGGGAGTTGCAGTTGTCGTAAATGGCGATCAGCGCCTGCAGCGTCGTGCGGATGTCGTTGA
>DPSD01000291.1 GCA_003538495.1 Accumulibacter sp. | reverse complement strand
CAGCGCCGGCGGCGGCGATCCGGCCGGCCGCGCTCCGGCTGACCCGGCGGCAACCTGGATCATGGCCAGCGCCGCCAGGTGCAGCGACAGCGACGCCGCGAGGGCCCAGAGCAGCGTCTTTCGCTGATCCAGCGCGACGTGACTGCCGGGGAAGAGCGAGTTCACGAGATCTACGGCCTGCAATGGGGCTGCCGAAGCCGGCGGAAGCTGGATTCTACCGTCGCGAGCAGCCCCTGCCGCGCCACTCGTCCGGCGCCAGGCGCCGTATGTCGCCCGGGAATTGCGCCAGCGCGACCCGCGACTATGATTGCATCAGTCGCCATTGCGCGCTGTCCGACCACCGATGCCGCCCTTGAGGAAAAGTAGCGCCGTGAAAAAATACCAGAGTGGCTTCACCCTGATCGAAATCATGATGGTGGTGATCATCATCGGCATCCTGACGGCGATCGCCGTTCCCAACTATTCGAGCTACCTGATCCGCTCGCGCATCACCCAGGCGACCGCGGGACTTTCCGAGAAGCGGGTCCGCATGGAGCAGTTCTTTCAGGATAACCACTTGTATTATCAGGCCGCCGGCGGCGGCAACCCGGCCATCAGTTCGCCAGCCTGCGACAACGACACCACCACCAGCCAGTACTTCGACTTCAGCTGCCCGACGCTGACCGCCACCACCTACACCCTGACCGCCACCGGCAAGAGTTCGATGGCCGGCTTCACCTATACCGTCACCCAGGCCAACGTCAAGGCAACCACGGCGGTCCAGAGCGGCTGGGGAACGGCGCCCGTAGCCTGCTGGGTGACCAGCAAGGGAGGTGGCTGTTGAAATCAATGCTCGGCTTCAGCCTGATCGAACTGATCGTCGGCATGCTTATCCTCGGCGTGCTGATGAGCATCGGCATACCCGCATTCAGCGACTGGCTGCGCAACGCCAGGGTGCGCACCGCGGCCGAATCGGTCCTGAACGGCCTGCAACTGGCGCGGGCCGAAGCGGTGCGGCGCAATACGACGGTGGGCCTTGGCCTGATGACGACGCTCGACGACAGCTGCGCGCTGGACAACGCAGGTCCCAACTGGGTGGTCAGCCTCGATGATCCCGCTGGCCAATGCGCAACCCCGCCTTCCGACACCGTCGCCCCACGGATCATCCAGACCCGCAGCGGCACCGAAGGATCGGCCGCGACAACGGTGGCTGCGGGACAGCCGGCGTTTGTCTTCAACAGCCTCGGACGCCTGACGCCTTTGCCGGGCGGCGACATTGCGATCGATATTGCGAGCAGCACCGGCGGGACCTGCATGGCCTCCGGAGGAAAGGTTCGTTGCCTGCGGATCGTGGTTTCGATCGGCGGCCAGATTCGCATGTGCGATCCCGCCTTGCCCGCTGGCGATGCGCAGGCATGCTGATGAACAACTGTCCCAAACCAATCCAGCGACAGGCGGGCATCATGCTGCTCGAGGCCCTGATCGCGATCCTGGTGTTCTCGCTGGGAATCCTCTCGCTGGTCGCCTTGCAGGCGATCTCGATCAAACTCACCGGCGACGCCAAGCATCGTACCGACGCGACGCTGCTGGCCAACCGGCTGATCGGGCAGATGTGGGTCAGCGGCGGCAACCTGGCCAGCCTCAAGACCGACTTCGAGACCGGCGGCGGCGCCTACAATGCATGGCTTGCCGATGTCTCGGGCACCGAAGGTCTCCCCGGAGTGGTGGCGGCGTCGAGTGGCGTGACCTCCACCTTGCCGACAGTCACCGTCGACGACACTGCCGGCGCAACCGCCGGGCAAGTCGTGATCACCCTCTTCTGGCGCACCCCGGAAATGCCACCGGCTGAGCCTGGGCACCGGCACATAGTCGTCTCACAAGTCGTCCGAAACCCCTAGAGCGCCATGGAACCAAGTTCATTGCCCAACACACCGGTCAGCCTGAAGGGCTTCACGCTGGTCGAAGTCATGGTCGCGATGGTCATCGGCATGATCGGCCTGATCGTCATGATGCAGGTCTTTTCCGCCGCCGAGGGTCAGCGGCGGGCGACGACCGGCACCGGCGACGCCCAAAGCAATGGCGCGATGGCTCTGTATGCGCTGCAGCGCGACATCCGCCAGGGCGGCTACGGCTTCAACGCCCTGAGCGTTCTGGGCTGCCCGCTGACGCTGCCGGCCCCGGCAAGCCGCACGCTGGCCCAGCTCGGCCCCGTGTTGGTCAACCCACCGACGGCCGACGTACCGGCCGGTGACGCCAATACCGATACCCTGCTGGTCACCTTCGGCAACAACGAGGGACCGCCGGAAGGTGACGTGATCACCGCCGTCAATGGCTCGTTGATCGCCGTCGGGGCGGCCAACAATTACCTCGTCAATCAGTGGGTCATCGCGGCACCGTCCGCGCCACTCAACGGTTGCGCCCTGACGCTGGCTCCGGTCACCGCCGTCGCGGCGCCCAATGTCACCGTGGCATCGAGTGGCGCCGTCGACGGCGGCACCCTGTTCAACCTCGGAGGCAACCCGAGAATCCTCGCCTACGCGATCCGCGCCGGCAACCTGACCGTCTGCGACTACCGGCTGGCCGATTGCGGCGCCGCCTGCACCGTTGCTGGTACGTGCAGCGCCAACTGGGTGCCGATCGCCAACAACATCGTCAGCTTGCGAGCCGAGTACGGGCACGCCTCGACAGCGGTGAGCGGCGTAGACAGCTGGGACAAGACCACTCCGGTCAATGCCAGCCAGGCCACCCTAGCCTGCTTGTGGGCGAGAACCACAGCGCTGCGCATCGCCATCGTTGCCCGCAACAGCCAGGTCGATCGCGACCAGATTACCGCGGCCGCACCGACCTGGGCCGGCAGCGGCAGCGCAGCGACAAACATCGATCTCAGCGCGCGAGCCAACTGGCAGAACTACCGCTACAAGGTTTTTGAAACCGTCGTACCACTTCGCAACCTGCCCTGGATGTCGGCATGTACCTAAGGCAAACTCCCTTCCGGCCCCGGCCGTGTGCCGACCACAGGCCCGCCCGCCACCAGCGCGGCGTCGTCCTGCTCGTCGCACTGATCATTCTGGTGGCGCTCACCCTGGCGGGTGTCGCGCTGATGCGCTCGGTCGACACCGCCAACCTGGTCGCTGGCAACCTGTCGTTTCATCAGTCCGCCGTGCAGGCCGGCGAACGAAGTACGGAAGTCGCCATCGCCGGCTGGCTGCAGCCCAATAACACGGTGGGCAACACTTCCTTGCACGCCGACAACACCGCCAATGGCTACCGTGCCCTGCGCGACGATCCCGTCGGCAACCAGTCCTGGGACGCTTTCTGGAACGCCACACTGGCCGCGCAGGCAGTGACCGGCGCCACCGACGCCGCCGGCAACACCGTGTCCTACGTCATTCACCGACTGTGCCAGACGGCCGGCGCGCCGCACCTGGCCAACTGCGCCAAACAGCCAGCCGGGATCAACTCCGGCGGCAGCTTCGGCGCTGGGGGCATCGCGCCGCTGACCAACAATCAGGTGTATTACCGGATCACCACGCGCATTGCCGGGCCACGCAATACCGTCGCCTACATCCAGACGATCATTGCGCTATAGGCCCACAGAGGATTCGACGAGGAGCTCGCTATGAAGACCAACCAACCGATGCCCAGCCTGAGCACACTGACCACGCTGATCGCCCTGCTCCTCGTCGGAACCGGCGTGCAGGCTGCACCGACGCAACTGGCCGGCTCGCCGCTCTCCGGCGCCTCGTCGGTCGAGATATCGCCAAACATCCTGTTCGTGCTCGATGACTCGGGAAGCATGAACTGGGATTACCTGCCGGACTGGGCCGGGCTCAGCACGCAGATCAATCAGACCCACAACCCGCGCTTCAACGGCCTCGCCTACAACCCGGCGGTCACCTACACGCCACCCAAGTATTTCGACGTCAGCGGCGCGCCCGACACCACCACCTACCCCAGCCAGATCACCCCCTGGACCGCGGTCAAGGACGACGGCTACGGCGTGCAGAGCGCCAGCGCCAGCAACCTGAACGGCAACGCCTATTACTTCACCACCGTCCCCGGCGAATACTGCACCAACCAAAGCATGAAGACCTGCGTCGCCGCCAGCGCCGCCAGCGTTGATTATCCGGTGCCCGCCTACCTGCGCTGGTGCAAGACCGCGGCCGACGCGGTCGCCGCCGTGCCTGCCGATGGCGCCTGCCAGGCGACCGAGGTCGACCCCAGCCCGCCGGCGCCCGCCACCCCCGCCAACATTCCTTTCAATTTCCCGCGCATGCCGGCGCCACGCACCAGCACGATCATCATCAGCGGCAGCAGCAGCACGTCGATCAGCAACATCACCGTCGACACCAAGGAGATCCTGTCAGTGGCGATCGCGGCGACCACCTCGCCGGCGACGCTGGCCGGCGCCATCGAGGCGGGCATCAATGCCTGCACCTACGGGCTGGCCGGCAACTGCACGATCGTCGGCTACAACGCGGTCGCCGCGGTCGCCGGGTCCAACTACACGATCACCATCACCGCGCCGGGCGTCACGACATCGGCGCCGGTGATGACCCAGAGCGGGTCGATGGCCGCGACGCCAAGTGCTTTTGCCCGCCCGGCAAGCAACCTCGCACCGGGCGAAAACCTGCTGACCGTGATCACCTCGACCACCACCGCCTACCCCAAGGCAGTCACGCGCAGCGACTGTGCCGCCAGTGAGTGCACGTATACCGAGGAAATGACCAACTACGCCAACTGGTGGGCGTACTACCGGACCCGCATGCAGGCCATGAAGACCGCCACCAGCCTGTCCTTCGAGCCGATCAACGGCAGCTTCCGCGTCGGCTACATGACCATCAACAACAATACGACGACCGACTTCCAGAATATCGACTCGTTCAACGCCGCCCAGAAGAAGGCCTGGTACGACAAGCTGTTTACCGCCTACCCCAAAACGGGCGCGCTGACGCCGCTGCGCGTCGCCCTGTCGAACGCCGGGCGCCTGTACGCTGGCCGGCTCAACGAGCTGACGTTCAACGGCGTTGCGGTCGTCGACCCGGTGCAGCATTACTGCCAGCAGAACGTCACCATCCTGTCGACCGACGGCTACTGGAACGAGGGCGCCGGTTTTCAGTGGAACGGAGTCACCGCCGTCGGCGACCAGGACGGCCCGGGCCTCGAGGTTCGCCCGCAACTCGATGCCGGCGGCCCGCAGGACATCAAGACGACGAAGCAGATCACCAAGATCGAAACGCCCACCACGGCCACCCAGGCGCAGACCAAGACCGAGCAGCTCCAGAGCCAGGCGGCGCTGGTCGAGATCAGCACCTTCACGCAGCAGCAGACGCGGACGTCGCAGCTCCAGAGCCAGGAAGCGCAGTGGCAGAGCCAAACCTCGCAACTCGAGATCAGCACCTTCACTCAACAACAGGTTTCGACGCTGACCCAGCTCCAGAGACAAACGTCTACCCTGCGCTATCGGAACGGCACCTTGCAGGGGAGCACGGCTAATCTTCAGACGAGAACGAAGACCCAGGATCAGGAGCGCACCGCGCAGCTGCAAAGCCAGACCGCGCAGCTACAG
>DPSD01000084.1 GCA_003538495.1 Accumulibacter sp. | reverse complement strand
CCGGGGCTCGGAGTGGAGTCGGGGTGGAGTCGGGGTGGAGTCGGGGGAGCGACGCCACTCCGGCCGCGCGGCGACCTCACCGTTGCCTCAGGGCACCCGGAGTGACCCCGCCGAGCGTGTATAATCCCGGCCGATGGCACAGGACGCAGCGCTTCTCCCCTCCCCCTCGCAGAGCACCGCCTCTCCCCGATGAAACGTCGCCTCCCGAGCGGCTGCGCTCACTGCCCGCTGGCTGTGCATTGCGGATCCGACACGCCAGCGGCGTGCTGAATGGCCGATGAACAGGCGAGTCACCTGGCTGCTGTGGATCGCCCTCGCCGCGGTCTGGTTCGGCACGCTCGACCAGCGCGCGCTGGTACGGCCCGACGAGGGCCGTTATGCGGAAATCCCGCGCGAAATGGTCGCCAGCGGCGACTGGGTAACGCCGCGCCTCAACGACTTCAAGTACTTCGAGAAACCCGCCCTGCAATACTGGGCGACGGCGACCGGCTACCAGCTTTTCGGGATCAGCGAATGGACCGCCCGGCTATGGCCGGCGCTGACCGGTTTCCTGAGCATCGTCCTCGCCTGGTGGACCGGACGGCGGCTGTGGGGAGCGCCGGCTGGCCAACTGGCGGCGGCAATCCTCGCCAGTTCGCTGCTGTTCGTCGTTCTCGGCCACCTGATCACCCTCGACATGGGACTGTCGTTCTTCCTGCAGGTGGCATGGACCGGCTTCATGCTCGCGCAGCAGGGCGAGCGCCGCGACAGCCGGCGCTGGATGCTGCTGGCCTGGGCAGGGCTGGCGCTGGCGGTGCTCTCCAAGGGCCTGGTGGCGCTGGTGCTGGTCGGCGCCGCGCTGCTCGGCTATACGCTGCTCAACCGCGACCTGTCACCGTGGCAGAAGCTCGCGCCGCTACACGGTCTGCTCTTGTTCCTGGCGCTCACGGTGCCCTGGTTCGTCACCGTTTCGCTGGCCAATCCAGAGTTTCCGCAGTTCTTCTTCATCCACGAGCACTTCGACCGCTTCCTGACCGCGGTGCACCGCCGCGACGAGCCGGCCTGGTACTTCCTGCTTGTCTACGCGCTCGGCGCCTTGCCGTGGACGCTGCTGCTGGCGCACACCCTGCTCAAGTCCTGGGGCCGGCGCGTACCGGGCCGCTTCAGCGCCGAGCGCTTCCTGCTGCTGTGGATCGCCGCCACCTTCGCTTTCTTCAGTATCTCCAGCTCGAAGATGGCCCCTTATATCCTGCCGGTGTTCCCGGCGCTGGCGCTGCTCGGCGGTCGCCACATCGCCGCGCTGTCGCGGCGCGCCTGGCTGATCCACCTGGCAGTACTGGCGACACTGGCGGTCGCCGCACTGGCGATGGCGCCAAGGGTGCTGGGGATGGCCGGCCAGGCGTACTCGGTGGAAATGCTGCAGGGCGTGGTCAACTGGCTGCTCGGTGCCGCGACGGTGTCGCTGGCCAGCATTCTGCTGGCGATGTGGCTGGTCTGGAAGCAGCGCAACGCGGCGGCGGCGACGGTGCTGGCCATCGGCGGCTGCCTGAGCACCAGCGCCGGCCTGCTGGGGCACGACCACGTGTCAAGCTACAGTTCCGCCAGGAGCCTGGCGACACAGGCATTACCCCGAATGAAAGTCGATGCACCCTTCTACAGCGTGCTTACTTACGAGCAGACGCTGCCCTTCTACATCCGGCGCATGCTGACGCTGGTCCAGAACCAGAACGAGATGGAGTTCGGCGTCACCCAGGAGCCGCACAAATGGATCGCGACGGTCGATGAGTTCAAGCAGCGCTGGCGCGACGACCGGCCAGCCTACGCGACGATGACTCTGGCCGCCTTCGACGACCTCGCCGTCGCCGGTCTGCCAATGACCGTGATCGCCCGCGACCGGCGCCATGTCATCGTCGAAAAGCCCGAAGCGCCCGCTGCCGCACGCCCGGGCAGCGACAGCGCCGGCTGCGGCCCGGCGACCTCTCGACCGTGCACCGGAGCACCGCGCTGAGATGACCCCTATCGCCTTTGCCCTGGTGCTCACCGGGGTGCTGCTCAACGCCGCGGCGCAACTGCTGCTCAAGGCCGGAACCAATGCCGTCGGCCACTTCGACTTCTCGCTGCACAACATCATTCCGATCGGCCTGAAGATCGCCGCCCAGCCACCGATCATCGGCGGTCTGGCCTGCTACGCGGTGAGCGTGGTGGTGTGGATCATGGCCCTGTCGCGCGTGCCGGTGAGCATCGCCTATCCGATGCTCTCGATCGGCTACGTGGTCAACGCGTTGCTGGCCCATTACTGGTTCGGCGAAGTCCTGGTGATGCAGAAGATGCTGGGTATCGGCTTCATCGTCATCGGCGTGATCCTGGTCGCCAACTCATGAGCGTGCCCTTGCTGCCGATCACCCGCCCGGCGATCGATGAGGAAACCATCGCCGCCGTCTGCGAAGTGCTGCGCTCCGGCTGGATTACCAGCGGCCCCAAGGTACAGGCTTTCGAAGCGGCGCTCTCGGAACTCTGCGGCGGCCGCCCGGTGCGCGCCTTCAACTCCGGGACGGCGACGCTCGAGGTGGCGCTGCGCCTGGCCGGCGTCGGCTCCGGTGACGAGGTGATCACCACCCCCTTCACCTTCGCCGCCACGGCGGAGACCATCGCGCTTGCCGGTGCGACCCCGGTCTATGCAGACATCGAGCCCGACACCTGCAACATCGACGTGGCCCAGATCGAGAAAGCGATCTCCAGCCGCACGCGAGCGATCATGCTCGCCCACACGCTGGGCAACCCCTTTGATCTGCGCGAGGTCTGCCGGATCGCCAAGAAGCACGACCTGTGGCTGATCGAAGACTGCTGCGACGC
>DPSD01000602.1 GCA_003538495.1 Accumulibacter sp. | reverse complement strand
AGGGGTGCGCGTTTTTCGGCCGCGAAATCGCGCCCGCCCGCGCCGCCGGTCGTGCGTTCGTGCTCCCAGCCGAAGTTGGCCGCCTCGGCTTCGAGCTCAAGACCGACGTAGACCTGGTTGAATGTGTGGCCGTAGCCGGCGAACACGCCGCCGGTGAAGCCCGTCCTGGCGAAATCGCCGGTGAAGGCGTAATCGCCGGCACCGATGTCGTGCGTGCCGGTCAGCTGGGTACCCAGCGTGCCGTGGCCAAGGTTGGCGCCCATGTAGAGGCCGCGCAATTCGGTTGGCGGGCGCGTGGCGACGGCAGGGCGCTGGCCGCCGAAACGCCAGCCGAGCCCGAGGCTGAAGACGGCGTCGCCGGTCTTGAACACTTCCGTCGTCGTCGTGGTCGGAGCCGCACCGGATTGATAGGGCACGTCGTAGCTGCCATAGCGGGTATAGCTGTAGTCGGTGCGTACGAACAGGTTGCGCGAGGCCGGGATTTCCAGGCCCAGCCCGATGCGGGTGCCGGTCTCGGTATGGTCCTGGTCGAACGCCCCCGACGCATACTGGTTTTCAGCGTAATAGGTATGGAAGTCGGTACGCACCTTGCCGACTTTGCCGTACAGCATGCCGCCGTCGAGCAGGTAGCCGGCGCGCAGGCTCAGGCCGATGCTGGAATCCTTGTCGGCAGACACGGTCACGGAGTCCGGCTTGTCCTTGCGGTGATACCAGTCGGCGTTGCTGTCGCCGCCATCGAGTTCGACGCCGAGATACCAGTCGCTGGCGATCTCGGTGCCCCAGCCGCCGAACAGCGCATAGCTGGTACCGAAGCTGCCCATGTCGGCCGCATCGACGCCGCCGCCGCCGCGCGGCCCCCAGGTCGACGTGGTCAGGGCGCCATGGCCGAGTTGGGCGCCGAGATAGAAGCCGGAAAACTGGCCTTGCGCACGCGGCGCTTCGGGCGCACCGGCTTCCTGTTCGGGAATGATCGCGTAATCGCGGTTGCGTGCGGGCGTGTAGCCGATGCTGGCCATCACCTGGTTGCGGCTGTATTGCGCGGCGATGTCGCTAGAGGCACGGTCGACGATGCGCAGGTCGGCGCCCAGGTATACGTTGGGCAGCACGTAGTAGCGCAGTCCGGCGCCGGCGTCGATGATCTTGTCGAGGCGGTCGAAACTGTTGAATTCGCTGCGTGTGTAGGCGGCGCGGCCGCTGACCGACAGCTTGCTGCTCAGACGGCGTTCCACCTCGAAGCCGTAGGTGGTGTCGAGCGAGCTGGACGCATAGGTGGTGCCGTCGTTCACGACCGTTTCCTCGAGCGAGCGGTCGATGAAGCCGGTGGCGGTCACCCGGGTGGTCGGCTTCCAGATGGCCAGCGCACCGAAGTACGGTTTGCTGATATCGGAAAATCCGCTGTAGTCGAAATTCTGGCGCATCACGCCGGCGAAGGCTTCACCCGACAGGTGCTGGGGCTGCAGCGTGAATTTCACGCCGGCCGCCACGCGTGAGCCATCCGAATCGCGGTTGAAGGTACGGCCGTTGATCAGATTGTCGTAACGGCGGTTGTCGGTTGCCACCTGGCCAAAGAGCTCATAGCGAGGCGACAGCACATAGCCCAGCCGCACGCCGAGCGAGCTCAGGTTGTGGTCGCGGTAGTCGTTGTCGGATACCGCGCCGCTGCCCAATATACCGTCCTTGTAGTCGTAGCGGTCATAGGTGCCGCCGAGGCGCAGGCGGAAGGCGCCGAGGGCCTGGGCGACGCCGAGGTGGGCCTCGTCGTGGTCGTAGCGGGTCGGTTCGATCTGCGTGACGTCGCTGCCTGGCGTGGAACGGTCCTCATGGTCGCGCGTGTGGCGGGCACCGCCGAACACGTTGCTCGTGGCGCTCAGATCGTAGCGGCCGTCGAAGCCGAGCCAGTAGTCGTTGACGTTCTCCGCATCATGGTTGCGGTAACGGTCGAAATCGCCGCCCGCATCGAAGTTCAGCGCATGCCGGCTCCAGTTGGATTTCAGCGCGAGCGACGGTGACAGGGTATAGACCACATCGTCGGTGACGTAGGTACGCTGGGCGGCATAAGGGCGCTCGGCGTAGATGTTGTCGTCATAGGTGGCGGCCAGTGACACCTCGGGAAAGACCAGGAACGATCCCCAGGGAATGCCGGGAAATTCGGTCTGCCGGGGAGGGAAAACCGATGTCACGGGACGGGAAGGCAGCACGGAGGGCGTGCCCGGTGTGCCGGCACCTTGCTGGGTGCCGATCGCGTTCTGGTTCTGAACCGGAGGCGTCGCAGGAGGGGCACCCCATGCATTGAACGAGGCAATACCGAACAGACTGGCCATGCATGCGGCCAGCGGCTTCAAGGCATATTTCATGTGGATCTCCGGGGCGAGCAAAACCGTTTGGTGGTGCTTTCCCCTATTCAATTATTGGGGTGAACGACTGGTCGAAGTATGGCGGGATTCCAGGCGAGTTAAACGGCGAATCGAGTGTGATTGATCATTGTCAATGCGATAAATGTATCAATTCGACAACACCGATTCAGCCCTGTGCCAGTAGGGTCAGCCCGTTATGGTCATAGTCGAGGCAGCCACCTTTTTCGATGTGGATCAGGCCGCGCCGCCTGAACTCGGCCATGATGCGGCTGGCGGTTTCGGTCGTGATGCCGAGCAGGGCGCCCATGTCCTCGCGGCTGGGCAACAGCGTCTCAGAGAGCGTGCCGTCGCAGCCGAGGGTGATCAGGAGGCGCGCCATCCGGGCTTCCGCCGGGCCGGTGGAGAGCGCCACGATGAAATGGTCGGCCTGGTCGACCGAGCGCTGCCAGCGTTGCTGCAGGGCCTGGTGTACGCTGGGGCTGGTCTTGTCGAGTTGCAGCACGACCTCGCGCGGGATGCGACAGACATCGGCGTCATGCAGGGCAGCGGCGGGGTGGTGACAGGGCTGGCGCCCGGGACGCTCCCGAGCGTGAAGGC
>DPSD01000218.1:5778-5964 GCA_003538495.1 Accumulibacter sp. | reverse complement strand
GCCGAGCATCTCGCGCTCGGCAGCGCTCAGACGGCGTGCGCCGGCAGCGTTGAGCCAGCCGGCAAAAGACAGCAAGACGCTGCCGGCCAGACCGGTCCGGATGAACTGCCGACGGCCGGGGGTCATCGCATCATGATCCGCGTCAGCTTGTCGAACAGCGCGCCGTAAGGCGGTTTGAACAGGCCG
>DPSD01000218.1:0-5515 GCA_003538495.1 Accumulibacter sp. | reverse complement strand
GCGGTTTGAACAGGCCGATGCCAGACCAGCGCGATTGCCGGAAGACGCCCTTCCTGGCCGAGAAGGTCTGGAAGCCCTCGAAACCGTGATAGCAACCGATGCCGCTCGGACCAACGCCGCCGAACGGCAGGTCGTCCTGGGCGATGTGCAGAATGGTGTCGTTGATCGTCACGCCGCCCGAAACCGTCTCATCGAGGACGCGGGCGATGTTCGTCCGATCGTCATCGAAGTAGTACAGCGCCAGCGGTCGCGGCCGGCTGTTGACGAAAGCGATCGCCTCGTCGAGATGGCGATAGGTCCGGATCGGCAGCAGTGGCCCGAAGATCTCCTCCTGCATGACGCGCAACTCGTCGCCGACGTCGAACAGCGCCAATGGCGGTAGCCGCCGCATGGCCGGGTCGGCGACCGCCCCCGATGCGAGATCGACGATCCTGGCGCCGCCGGCCCTGGCCTCGTCGACGTAGGCGCAGAGGCGCTGGTAATGACGCTGATCGATGATCGTCGAGTAGTCGGCGTTGTTCGCGATGTCCGGGTAGCAGTCGGCGACGACGCAGCGCGCGCGGGCTGTGAAAGCCTGTTCCTGACCGGCCGGCAGAAGCAGGTAATCGGGCGCGATGCAGGTCTGCCCGGCGTTCATGCACTTGCCGATGATGATCCGCTCGACCGCTCGTTCAAAGTGCGGCGTAGACGCCAGCCCGGGGCCGATGATCGCCGGTGACTTGCCACCGAGTTCGAGGGTCACCGGCGTCAGATTGTCGGCCGCGGCGCGCATCACCTGCCGGCCAACGGCAGTCGAGCCGGTAAACAGCAGGTGATCGAAGGGCAGCCTGGAGAATTCCTGCGCGACGCTGGCGTCACCCTCGACCACCGACAATTCGTCTTCGGCGAAGCTTCTGCCGATCAGCTCGGCGAACAGCGTGGCGGTGTGCGGCGACATCTCGGACATCTTGACCAGCACCCGATTGCCGGCCGCCAGCGCCGCCGCGAGCGGCGCGATGGCCAGAAAGACCGGATAGTTCCAGGGGACGATGATCCCTACCGCACCGAGCGGTTGATAGCGCACTTCGGCGCGGCCCGGCTGAAACCACAGCGACACCGAGCGCGGCTGCGGACGCATCCAGCGACGCAGATGCCGGCGTGCGTGGCGGATCGCTGTCTGGCTGGGGAAAAGCTCGAGCAGCCGCGTTTCGGCCGGCGAGCGGTAACCGAAGTCACGGCTGACCGCGTCGGCGATCGCTGGCGCGTTGTCGCGCAACAGGCGCTCCAGCGCCAACAGACGGCGCTCACGCACCGTCCGTCCCGGATTCTGGTCGCTGCGTGCAGCACGCTGCTGGCGGGCAAAGCGGTCCGCCAGCGAGTCGAGATGAGGCATCGCTTACTCCTTCCTGAGTGGCAGAGTCTATTTCCAGGGCAAGTTTATGCTGCGCACCCACTTGCCGTTAGGCGAAGCCCTCTAAACAGCGGCCGGCGGGCCATGCATAATCCCGGACATCTTCCTGGACTACTCATCGCCATGAACGATACGACCAGCTCGATCGAGAAACAACAGAGCGCCGAGGCGCTGCGACGGCACCTGAAGGCCGCCAAGAGCCTGCGCGAGCAAATCAACTTCGACCCGACCGGGGCACGCCAGCGGCTCGCGCTGCGCCAATGGCAGGCTGGCCGGCTCGCGCGCAGCCATGCCGATCTGCTCGCCAGCCCGCGCTTCGGCCAGGCCGCGCAGTTCTTCATTTCGGACCTCTACGGCCCCAAGGACTTCAGCAGCCGCGACGAGGAAGTCGAGCGCATCCTGCCATTGCTGGTCAAGATGCTGCCGGCGTCGGCGCTGCGCACCGTCGCGCTGGCCGTCGAGCTCGACGCGCTGACCGAGCAGCTCGACGCGGCGATGGTCGCCGAGCTTTGCCGGGCCGGGGTCCTGGAGCGCGGCCAGCAGATCCACGAGGACTCGTACGCCGCGGCCTACCGCGCGGTCGGCTGCCAGGCCGAACGCCAGCGCCAGATCGTTTTGATTGGCGAGACCGGCCGGGCACTCGACAAGCTCGCCCGGAAGCCGGTGCTGACCGGCCTGCTCAAGCTGATGCGCCGCCCAGCCCAGCTGGCCGGACTTGGCGACCTGCACGAATTTCTCGAACGCGGCTTCAATGCCTTTCGGGCGATGGGTTCGGCGACCGACTTCCTGGAGTCGATCGACGGCAAGGAACAGCGGCTGCTGGGGAACCTCTTCGCGGGTGTGGTCAGGCCCTTCGCGTTGTGAGGCACTACTCGCATGCGACCTGCGGCAGGCTGCACCCTAGCCGGTGACAAAGCCGGTGACAAGGTCGCCCAGAGCAATGGCAACGCACTGGGCAGCCCTGCTTCGGCTGGTCGTCGCCTGCTCTGCCCGCTGGCGCTTGGCAGGCAGTGCGCAGCAGGCAAGGCAACGGTCAACGTACGACCAAGCGCTTCTTACACGACGTCACACAGTGAAACACAGTTGACACAGACCCCAAGCGCTTTAGTCCGTAGCATTCAGGCTGTCGTTGCGATGCTCCTCCTCCCCCTCCCCTCGTTGGGAGCGTCACGGCGACAGCAGCACCGGCCCGCCCAGCCCCCCCTTGGCGGGCCTTTTTTTGACTGTCGATTCTTGCTGAGTCCGGGCAGCGGCACCGGTTTACCTGCCGCAGCGCCATCAGGCGTCGCTTCAGGCGTGGTTCCGGCGTCAGCAACTCCTGCAACACTTACAATGCCCATCAGTGGCAGGCGCACGCAGCGCAGATGTCACGCTTCTCACGGCTTAGATCACAAGGAATTCGATGACTACCGACCACGAGCAGTCCGGCTCCCAACGAGGGCAACTGGCAGCACCTCCCGTCGGGGTCTTTGGCAAGTTGCTGACGATTGCCGCCGGCATCGTCGTTCTGGTCGTCGCCTTCATGTTCTCGCTGGTGGCGCTCGGCGTGGTGCTGATCGTCGGCGTGCTGTTCTTCGCTTACCTGAAGTGGAAGACGCGTCACCTGCCGCGGGACCTGCGCGACCTGGCCGAGCAAATGCAGCAGCAGGCAGCCCGGCCAGGGTCTCGACCGCAGCCGGGTGGGCGTGTGATCGAGGGCGAAGTGCTCCGCGGCAATGCCGACGAAGTCGCCCCCGAGTCCTCGACTGGTAGCCAGCAGCCGAACAGGAACCCGACGCGCGACGATGGCTGACGCCGGCCTGAGCCGCCAGAGCCGCAGCGCCGCGAACTGCGGCTCACCCTCTTTCCAATCATCCACCGATGACTCGCCAGCCATGAAATATACCTGCCTCACCGTGTCCCTGGCGCTGATGACCAGCGCCATCGCTGCCCAGGAAGCTGTGCCGAACGAACGGTTCGCCTCGTGCATGAAGACCCTGCGCGCGTCGGCCACGTCCAAGGGAGTTCCCGCGGCATCGTTCGATCGACTGACCAACGGCTTGACGCCCGACCTTAGCGTGCTCGAGTTCCTTGACTATCAGCCCGAATTCCAGACGCCGATCTGGGACTATCTGGCCAGCCTGGTCGACGACGAACGCGTCGCCGACGGGCTCGAGATGCGCGCCAAATGGGCCGACGCGCTGGCCGTGGCCAGCGCGCGTTACCAGGTTGACCCGGCCACGATCATCGCCGTATGGGGTGTCGAGAGCAACTACGGACGCAACTTCGGCAAGCGCCCGCTGCTCACCTCGCTGGGCACGCTGTCGTGCTTTGGACGCCGACAGGCGTACTTCAGCGGCGAATTCCTGAGTACGCTGAAGATTCTCGACGCCGGTGACATCGCGCCCGAGAACCTGGTCGGTTCGTGGGCGGGGGCCTTCGGCCATACCCAGTTCATGCCATCGACCTTTCTGCGGCTGGCGGTCGATGGCGATGGTGACGGCAAGCGCGACCTGATGGGCAGCGTCCCCGATGCGCTGGCATCGACCGCCAACTTTCTGCACCAGGGTGGCTGGCGCGAAGGCCAGCCCTGGGGCTACGAGGTCGTCCTGCCGGCCAGCTTCGACACCAGCGTCTCCGGACGCCGTGACAAGCGGCCGCTTTCGTACTGGACCGGGCGCGGGCTGCGACGCGCCGACGGCCAGCCGATCGCCGCCTCGGATGCCGCCGCCGGTCTGCTCTTGCCGGCTGGCCCGAAAGGCCCGGCATTCCTGGTCTTCCGCAATTTCGACGTGATCTACGGCTACAACGCCGCCGAAAGCTACGCTCTGGCGATCGCCCACCTCGCCGACCGGATCAAGGGCGGCAAGCCCTTCGCCACGCCATGGCCAACCGATGACGCGGGTCTGTCCCGCCTCGAGCGCCGCGAACTGCAGACCCTGCTCGCCGCCCGCGGGTACCCGATCGGCGAAATCGACGGGATGATCGGCGCGAAATCACGCGAGGCGATCAAGGCCGAGCAGCAGCGACTTCGGATGGCCGCCGACGGTCGCCCCGGACAGAAACTGCTGACCAGCTTGCGTTCCGACCCGCCTGGCAAGTAAGCGCCGGAGCCGGTCGCAACGCCGCTGGCGATTTCCCGGCAGACTGTCCTATAGTAACGGCTGCCCGGCGTCGTCCGCATGACGCCGCTTTGCCCGAAAGAACAGGACATGCCGCCAGCTCCGGATGCCGTCACTCCGCTAGAAGGGGAAATCTGCATCGACGCATCGCAACTGCGTCCCGGGGTGCACGTCAGGTTGCCGGTGCCGTGGATCGAGCACCAGTTCATGTTCAACTCTTTTGTCATTATCGATGACGAACAGGTGCGGCTGATCGCGGCGATGAAGCTGCCGCAGCTGTTCTGTGACCCGCGTCGATGCACCGTACCGCTGCCGCAGCCCGGCGAGGCACCGGCCGCCGACGACGGTGGCGGCGACCACCAGGCCCAACGCGCCGTCGAGCGCGCGGCCGAGCAGCAGCGACTGGCTGCGCTGGCCGCCGCAGGTATCGCCGAAAAGCACGAACGTTCGCGCGTCATGGGCGAACTGAGGGGACGGCTGGACAAGGCGCAGCAGCACTACCTGAGTGCCGCCAGGGCCGTCGGCGGGGCGATCAAGGGCTTCGCCAGGAACCCGCGCGAGTCGATCAAACAGGTCGCCGAGGTCAGCGCCGAGTCGACCGCGGCACTGCTCGCCGACCCCGACAGCGCCATCGTGCTGATCGCCGAGAAGGCGCACGACGACGGGCACGCCGCGCATTCGCTGTCGGTGATGACCCTGGCGCTGCTCCTCGGCAAACAGGCCGGACTGCCGGAAGCGGCGCTGCGGGCGCTCGGCATCGGCGCGCTGCTGCACGACATCGGCAAGCTGGCGATCAATCCGGCGATCCTGCGCAGCGACGAACGAAACCGGCACGAGGAAGCCCTTTATCAGACGCACTGCCGCTGCGGCTTCGAACAGGCCGCGCGCGCGGGCAGCCTGTCGCAACCGATGCTCGACGCGATCCTGCACCATCACGAACGCTTCGACGGCAGCGGCTTCCCGGACCGCCAGAGCGGCAGCGCGATTCCCCTGGCGGCGCGGATGGTGGCCATTGCCAACCGCT
>DPSD01000685.1:7056-14284 GCA_003538495.1 Accumulibacter sp. | reverse complement strand
GATCACCCCGCGCCGGGTGGGGCGGCGGAGGGAGTCGAGTGTGCCGGCGAAGCGGGCGGAAGGGCCCGGGGCAATCCGGATCGCCGACTGTTTCAGTTCGCCGAGCAAGGAGCGTATTGATGCCATGAAAGGTTCATTTCGGGCCCGAACGGGCTGGTGCGCAAGCGTTCTTGCCAAGGTTTTTCGGGTGGGAGACCCAACTTCCACAGGACAGTGTATCGGTATGTTCTCCCGCTTCGGGTATTTTTTCACGACGTCGCTGGCGTTCGCCGGGCTGGCGCCGGCGCTCTGCCATGAGCACGCGGCGGGCGAGGGTCGTGAACGGCCGGTCTCCTTCGGCAGCCGGTGCGCACAGGCTAGCGACCGGCAGGCGGTCGGCGTTTGACCTTCCCCGGAAAGGCCACCTATACTCGTGCCGATGCCGCTCAACTTCCGCTCCCCGTCCTTTGCCGCCTGCTTCCGGGCACTTGCCGCGATCCTGCTGCTTGACCAGATGGCAGCGGTCCGAGCATGCGCCGGGAATTGTACGCGGGGTACGCGGGGTACCCGCCGCGCCCCTTGCAGGAGAAGGCGGTCAGGAAATCGTGCCCGCATGGTCCGCACCGGCCACGGGCAAAGCCATGGGCAAGAAGACCACAACAGTTGGCCCCTACGACATCCGGGGATCGTCGCCCGTTATCGAGACATTTTCCAGGTCCGACCCTGATGGCCGACTATCCGCAGGGCCTGGTTCGCACGCGTGAACTGTCCGACGGCAGGGCGGTGACCATCCGTCCCATCCGCCCCGAGGACGCCGAGATCGAGCAGGATTTCGTGCGGCACCTTTCGGAAGAGTCGCGGTATTCCCGTTTCATGTCGCAGTTGCACGAGCTGTCGGCGAGCAAGCTGAAGTACTTCACCGACATCGACTACGACCGCCATCTGGCGCTGATTGCCGTTGCCGTCGAAGGCGACCGGGAAATCGAAATCGGCGTCGCGCGCTATGTCGGCCTGCCGAAACACGACCGCTGCGAGTTCGCGATCGCGGTCGACGATGCCTGGCAAGGTTCGGGCGTCGCGCGGATACTGATGACGGCGCTGATGGATGCCGCCCGCGAGCGCGGCTTCCGGAACATGCAAGGTACGGTGCTGGCGACCAACCATCGGATGCTGGGCTTCGTCCGGCGGCTCGGCTTCTCGGTGCACAGCGATGCGGAGGATCCGGGCACGGTCACGGCCGAGCGACAGCTCTGACTACGGGCGGCCTGCGCGAGCGGCATGGGCCGGTCTGGCGGGGCAGGGCATTCATTGATTTCTGATACCAGTATGTCATCATGTCGTCTCTCCTCGGAAAAAATGGGAAACCGCCGCGACGCGGCGGCCCGAGGAGGAAGGGAGATACGGGTGCGCAAGCTTTTTGTCAGTCACAGTTCCAAGACTCCCGATAACATCAAGCTGCTCCATGCCCTCTGCGCTAGGTTGGGGCAGGCCGGAACTGGTTGCGAGGTCGTCTTCGATCAGGGCGGCATGATCGTCGGCGGCGCTGACTGGTACAACACGATAAGCCGCTGGATGGCCCAGTGTCACGCAGCGGTGATCCTGTTCTCCAAGGCCGCCCTGTATGACTCGGACTGGGTCAAGAAGGAAGCCAACAATCTCGCCTGGCGCAAGGAACTCCAGAGCAACTTCATCCTCATCCCCGTGCTTCTGGATGGACTGGAGCCGAAGGATCTCGAAGCGGAACTGACCGGAATTCTCAACATCACCGTCAACCAGTGCATCCGGGAGGTAGACGATACCGAGACTCTGGCTCAGGCGATCCTCGCTGCAATCGCCTCGCAGAGTGCGCTGGTCGGGTGCGAACCGATCGACCCATCCGAGCCCACCTTCGAGCCAAACGAGGGTTCGATCGCGCACCTGCTGCATCGGGCGGCGGGCGCAGACGACCTGGCGGAGGTGGCCGGACGGATCGGGGTGAAGCTTCCCGCCTGGCCGCCAGACGCAGGCAGGCAAGCAGCACTCGGCCTCGCGCGATATCTGCTCGAAGAGCCGAATACAGGCATCGAGCGCCTGCAGGAAGTGCTGGACAAGTTCGCGGTCTACGCCGAGAAGCTCGACAAGCGATACGCCGACGAACTTCTCCAGCACCTGCAGGCGCGATGGGTGTCGACGGAGGCCGCGCGTACGCTGCCGGCAACAGCGGTCGAGCGGCGCTTCGCAGCACTCAACGGCCAGCACCTCGGCGGCTACACAGCGTCGCGTTATGTCGAGCGAGCCTGGCCCCTGACGCGCCGCCGGGAAGTCGTCCCGGTGGCTCCGGGCAGCCGTACCTACGAGGCCATCCGCCGTGACATCGAGGACCATTTCGCGCGCGGCCGCGTCCTCACCCCGGAGGCCAGAACCGATCGGGTCAACAAGCCGACAACGCCGATCGTCGTCCTGTTGCCGACGCTATGTATCGAGGGACATTCGCCTCATCGCCTGCTCGATCGGCTGCGCGACACCTTCAAGCGGGTGATCTTTCTCATCGATGCAGGTCCGGTCGTGCCGGCGTGGTTGCCCGATGATGTGAGCTTGCTGGAACCCGCCCTCGACATTGGCACCGAGCAGTCCCAATTGGACCTGTTCGACGACGCCAGGGACTTCATCGACCATCAACTCTACGGAAGTGTCAGAAATGGGTGACGAGATCTATCAGCCAAAGCATTTCCGTCTTCCGGCAAGCAACGTCTGGCCGGGGGGCGCCGACTTCCCGCCTTATGTCTTCAACGAGGAGATCACGATCGCCGCCGACGTGGCGTTCGCCACGGGCCGGCCGCTGCTGGTATCGGGCCCGCCAGGCAGCGGCAAGAGCATGCTCGCGCCGGCACTGGCGTCGCTCAAGAGATGGCGTTATCTGCAATACACGTTTACCTCGCGCAGCCGGCTGGAGGATCTGACCGGCGATCTCGATCACCTGCGCCGGCTCAACGACGCGCAGGCCGCGACGCCCGGGCAGAGCCTGCCGCCCCGCTGGACCTATCTGCAGCCCGGTGTGCTCTGGTGGACCTTCGATCCGGCAGGGGCGGGCACGCTGGGCGCCAGCGAAAGCGAGCGGCGAAACCATGCACAGCACTTCGAAGCCCCGCGACATCCGGAAAGCGGGCGGACGCAAGGCAATGTAGTGGTTTTGCTGGACGAGATCGACAAGGCCGAGCCCGATTTGCCGAACGACCTGCTGGAGCCGCTCGATCGCCGACGATTCCAGGTGCCCCAGGGGCCCGAGGTGAAGGCAGGTGGCAGACTGAAGTATCTGGTGCTCATCACCACCAACGGCGAGCGCGAGCTGCCGCCGGCCTTCCTGCGCCGCTGCGTCTGCCTGTCGATCAAGGACCCCGACAAGGACCGGCTGCTCGCCATTGCGGCCCAGCATTTCCCGAAGGGGAACGAAGACCTGCACCGGGGCGTCGCGGAGCGGCTTCTGGAGCATCGCCGTAGCGCCAAATCGATGGATCTGCGCCCGCCGAGCACCAGCGAGTTCCTCGACGCCATCCGGGCCTGTGCGCAACTCGGCATCCAGCCCGACCCGCAGGATCGGGTATGGCAGCAGATCGCCAAGGCCACGCTGGCCAAAAGGAGCTTCGAGGATGAGCGGGAACAGGATGTCGGCACGGCGTGGTGAAATCGGGCTGGGCGATCTCGCCACCGCCCTCGCCAGGCTGGAGATCGTCTCCGAGGCACAACTGCGCGTCGTGGGCCGTTGCCTCGGGCTCGGCGGACTGTCGTTCGGATCGGTCGGCACGCTGCAAACTGCGGCGGACGCACGCCTCAAGCACCGGCGTCCGCCGCCCAGGCCCCAGGAACCGAAACCGCAGCGGCAGCTACCGCCCTTGCCTGCAGCACCGCCCGGTCCGCCGGCGGAGCGTCTGGACACCGTCATGGAGCCATTGCCGGCGGCGGTGTCCAGCGAAATCCTTCGCCCTGAATGGTTCGCACAGCCCGCCGCGGTTATCCCGAGAGAGCGTGGCGCGCCCCGGGCCGCGCTGTTTCCCCAACACACGGCACCCGGCCTCCTGAGTGCCGCGGTCGCCACGCTCCGCCCCGGCCGGTGGCCCGACATCGACCGGCTGGTGGAGCACATCATTGCCAACCGGCCGTTTCGCGAGGTACCCAGGCTGCCGGTTCCCAGTCAGTCGCGCGGCGTGCAGCTGCTACTCGACCGCAACGCGCCGATGACCCCGTTCTACGCCGACCAGGGCGATCTGGTACGTTCCTTCGCCGCGGTCGTCGGCCAGTCGCGCTGCGAGGTATGCGAATTCGTCGACGACCCGGCCGCCGCATGCGCGTACTCCTTGGCTGACCAGCCAACGGCCTGGCGCCCACAGCCAGGCCGGCCGGTGGTCGTCGTCAGCGATTTCGGCCTCGGCGAATCCTCGGGGTCCGCCCCTCGGCTCCCGCCACAGGCCTGGCGGCGTTTCGCCACCGCGCTCAAGCGGCGCGGCTGCCCGCTGATCGCCATCGTTCCTTTCCCGCCCGCCGCCTGGCCGGTGTGGGTCGAGCGTCACTTCATCGCCATCCATTGGGACCCGCGCACGCGCGCGGAGAACGTGCGTGCCCTGGTTGGCGCCGGACATCTGGTCGCGCCATGAGCTGGGTGCAGCCGCAGCCTTATGACCACCGGCTGTTCGACCAGATCGATCTCGGATCGCCCTTCGGCCGCCTGTGCCTGATCCTGGCACCGGCGCTGCGGATCGAGCCACGCCTGCTGCGCAACGCCCGCCAGCGCTATCTGCCCCGTAGCGACGCCAGCCTGGAGAATCGGCTGTGGTTCAGTCGCGTGATCGAGACCCGTAGCACACGTTCGGTGAACCTGCGGCCCGGCCTGGCGCGACGGCTGGTCGATCAACTCGCGGTCCAGGGCGGCCCGCATGGCCGCGAACGGCTGGCGAGAATCTGTGACTTCATCGCCGAGCAGACCCGCGACTGGGACCCGCTGGACCGGATCGAGCAATCCCTGCGCTGGGCGGTCAGGGACGACGACCAGGCGCGGGTCGGCGAACTCCTGCGCGAGTTGCTCCGCCGGATCGCTACCAGCAGCGAGGAGCGCAGCCGCGCCGATCTGGCCCGCTGGATCAAGGGCGCACTGCCGCCCTTGCAGGCCGTGACCGAGGCCCATCGCGAAAGCGGCTGGCTGGCGCAGTTCGCCGGTGCCGCCCTCGGCGACACCGGCATCGTCCTGCGCGGCCACGGCACGCCGCGGGAGCCGATGCCCGGCTGGCTCGCCACGCTCCTGCCGGCGAGCGCTGGCCTGACGCTCGGCCTTCGCCTGGGTCGCAGCGACGAGCGCCTGATTCTCGAATGTCTGGAACCGGAGCCCGGCCTGCCGCGTCTGGACCTGTTCACGCCGGCACCGGCACCGGTGCATATCGAGTGCGAAAATCGCGCGCAAGGCTCGCCGGGCTGGGTGTCGCTGTTCGTCGGCTGCCGCATCCCGGTTGGTCGGTCTTGCCACGCCCTGATCCTGCAGACCCTTGACGGTCGACGCTTCCGGGTGGCGAGCCGCGAGGGCAGCGAAGCGATCCGTGCCGATCATTCACCGTCAAGGAGTGTGGTTTTCGTGTGCGCGTCGGGAGACGAGAAACACGCGTTTCGCCTCGCCGACTTGCTGAAACGGCAGGGCGTTTCCGTTCGCGTCGAGCCACTCGCGGCGTCGATGCGGAAAATGCCTGACTCCGCTGCCGCGGCAGACCCCGACGAGCAACTGGTGGTGCTGTGGTCCCGGCATGCCGCCAGCGCAATGGAGAACGATCCCGAGCGGGTACGCAACGTCTTCTCGCCGGCAGCGTCCGGCGCGGCTTACCGTTTGCTCATCGGACTCGACAGGACGCCGCTTCCCGAGGGCATCGGCGCCGGCGGAGCCCCGGCGGCACGACTCGATTTCTCCGAAAGGTCGGCTGATTGGGGCAGGGACGAAGCGCAAGCCGTGCTGTCCGCCTTGTCGTCCGAACGTCCGGTGGTGCTGCAAGTCCTGCGGTCGGACCACACGCTCGAGGAATTCAGGCCGGCGCGCCTGGCCGCCGACGTTGCCGAAGTCTTGCCGGCCACCCCAGGCCGGCAGGAACGGGCGAGCGCCCTGGCACAGCAGATCGAAGCCAGCCTGCGGCGGCGCCGTCCACGTGGTGGCATCGTCGATACCGTCGAGATCGGCGGCGAAGTCGAACGGGCTCTCGTCCGCGCCGGCGAGCACGAAGCCGCCCGCGCTTACGCGGAACGTGGGCTGCGCGGCCTGAGCAGCGACCGTGGCAGAGACCCGGCCCAAACGCCCTCCGAACCCGAGCGGGAGCCCCTGGCCGAGGCGAAGAAGACCGCCGGGACCGACATCTACCTGAGTTACGCCCGCGCCGACCAGTCGCTTGCCCGGGAACTGGCCAGGCGGCTCGCCGACGCGGGCCTGCGCGTCTTCCTGGACATCGCCAGTGTGCGAGCAGGGGATAACTGGCATCAGAAGGTCGAGGAGGCCCGTTGTGTCGTGATCCTGTGGTCCAGCGCGGCACGCAAAAGCGATCACGTTAAGGCGGAGGCCGCCTGGGCCGTCGAGCGGAGCAAGTATTTCCCGGCCGTGCTGGACGATTTCGCGAGCCTCCCGCCGGAGTTTGCGCAGTACTACTGTGCCGATCTGCGCGGTTGGCCGCGGCAGAAGGAAGCCGAAGCTGCCTTCGAGCGGTTTCTGATGGAACTCAGGGACTCCATCGCGGTACTGACAACATACTGACAACATTATGGGAAGATTTCCCCAGGGATGGAAGCGGCTTGTCAGTCAATGCCGGACGCACTCGCGGCCGGTTTTACGCGCGGGAGATAGGTAATGTTTCGAATCCTGAGCCTCGACGGAGGCGGCATCAAGGGCGCGTTCGCCGCATCGGTACTCGCCACGCTCGAAGAAGATACGGGCTGCGCGGCCGCCGATCACTTCGATCTGATCGCCGGCACGTCCACCGGCGGCATCATCGCCATCGGACTCGGACTCGGGCTGCCGGCGAGGAAGATCTGCGACTTCTACGCCGGGAAAGGCTCGACGATCTTTCCCGGGACCAGCCTGGTGCAGCGAACCGGGGGGCGTTTGCGCCAGCTTTTCGGCCCCAAGCACTCGCAGGCAGTGCTGCGGGATGCCTTGGTGGAGATTTTTGGCGAGCGCAAGTTTGGCGAGTCGAAATGCCGCCTGGCGATTCCCGCCTACGACGCCATCGGCGGGCGCATCTTCGTGATCAAG
>DPSD01000685.1:498-6784 GCA_003538495.1 Accumulibacter sp. | reverse complement strand
TCGTGATCAAGACGGCGCATCACGAACGCTTCCGCTACGACATCGATGCGCCGGCGGTCGATGTCGCTCTGGCGACCTCGGCAGCACCGACCTACTTCGCCGCGGCGCCCTTTCTCACCCATGCCGATGCCAGTTACGTGGATGGCGGCGTGTGGGCGAACAGCCCGGTCATGGTGGCGGTGACCGAGGCGGTGGCCTTCCTCGGCATTCCGCTGGACGAGATCGATGTGCTCAGCGTCGGCACGACAAGCACCCCCTTCAACATCGCTGCGCACGTCCAATCCGGCATCGCGCAGTGGAATGCCGGTCTGGTCGAACTGATGTTCGAAGGCCAGAGGGAAGCCGATCTCGCCCAGGCGAAGCTGCTGCTCAACGGGCGCCTGCACCGCATCGACGTCACGGCCCGGGAGGGCGAGTTCTCCCTCGATGACGCGCGCCCCGAGAAGATCCAGCGCCTGATCAACCTCGGACGAGCTGAGGCCGTAAAGAAGAAAAACCTCGAGGCCGTCAAGGCACGCTTCCTGAACCGCGTGGCCGTCGCAGCCTTTAAACCGTTTCATCAGCCGGCCGGCTGAACACGCAGGAGTCCGAAGCATGGATACACGTCCCCCGCTCATTCTTCATCTACTGGCTCACCCGAAGTCGGTGGCGGCCAACGAAGTGGCCACGGCACTGATGCACCGCTTCGTCGAGCCGCCGGCGAGCGGCGGTTTGCGCATTCCGGTGTTTTTCACACCCGACCGGGGCGACGATCTCCCGCCGACCTTGAGCAGCACCGGCGACATCCGGCTGGCGGCAGCCCAACATACCATCGTCGTCGTGCTGGGGGACGAGCGCATGCTACGCACGCTACCGAACGGGACGGGCGATGCCTGGATCGAGTTCGTGAAAGGCGCGATCGCGCTGGCGCCGCTCGATTCGAGCCCGCACCATGTCCTGCCGGTGGCATTGGATCAGGAAGGATTCGGCCTCGGCGACGCGATCCACATTCTGCCCGCGACGCTGGCGACTGGCGTCAGCGCGAGCGACGCCAAGGATCGTCGCCTGGCGGAGGTGTCGTTCCACATCGCGGCGCGGTCGATTCAGTTGCTGGAGCACGGCAAGGTTCCGGCGATCGCGCCGGATCGCATGCAGGCCCCGGTGCGGATCTTTCTCAGCCACGCCAAGGCCGACCTGGACAAACAACACCACGACGACCCGGTACGCCAGGTCCGCAACTTGTTGAACGAACTGCCGGTCGAGCAGTGGTTCGACGCGCAGCAGATCGCCACCGGCCAGGATTTCGCCGACGCCATCTCCGCCGGCATCCGCGATAGCTCGATCATGCTCGCTTTCCAGACCGACCACTATAGCTCGCGTCCGTGGTGCCGGCGCGAGGTGCTGGAGGCCAAGCGCTTCGGGGCGCACGTGTTGATGGTCGAAGCGCTTCAGTCGGGTGAGCCGCGCAGCTTTCCCTATGCTGGCAATGTGCCGACGGTGCGCTGGCAATTCCGTAAGGATGCGCGGGTCGATGCCCAGCGGGTGATCGACCGGGCCGTACTGGAAGCGCTGCGCTTCAAGCACAACCGGGCAGTGCTGGACAGCACCGCCGCGCCGGACGAGTGGGTGCTGCCGGCCGCGCCCGAGGCCCTGACCTTGGCGATCGCATGCGCCGACCTGGACCACGACAAAACCTTCCTCTACCCGGATCCGCCGCTGGGCAGAGAGGAACTGCAGGTGTTGCAGCAGCTTCGCCCCAAGGCCCGCTTCCTGACGCCGCTGAGCAAGGTCGCGCGCTGGCAGCGGCCTGCGTCTATCGACACCATTGCGGTCTCCATATCCGACAGCGATGACGCGCGCAAGTACGGCCTGTCGACCGAACATTTCGCCACGCTGACCGACGAGATCCATCTGTACCTGCTGCTGGCGGGGCTGAAGATCGCCTACGGCGGCGCGCTCAAGGGCAGCTTTTCCGGCGCGCCCAACTTTACGGTGCGCCTGTTCGAACTGGTGCGCGCCTATTCGAAACTTGCCCAGGGGGCCGAGGCGTCGCCCCTGGAGGGTGCCGTACTCAATGTCGCTCCGTGGCCGCTGCGCTTGGACTATGGCGACGCCGAATGGAAGCTGTTCGCCGGGAAGGTCGCAGACTACGAGGAAGGTCCACGACCCGATCTGCCTTGGGGTGACGACGAGGTGTTTCCAGCGTCGGCGGGTGCTCGCGTGCTCGCTTCGGATACGCCGCTGCGCCGCTATGCATGGGCGCGTGGCCTGACCGCGATGCGATCGCGCATCATGGCGCTCTCGCAGGCACGGCTGCTGACCGGCGGCAGACTGGCGGGATTCGCCGGTCTGGTGCCCGGCGTGGTGGAAGAAGCCTGGTTGTCGCTGACGCTGCAGAAACCGTTGTACGTGGCCGGCGGCTTCGGCGGTGCGGCGCGGGCCGTGAGCGATGCGCTGCTCGGCATCGAGCGGCTTGAGTTCGCGGATGCGTGGTCGCGGCAGCACATCCCCGATTTCGATGCAGCACGGGGGTTCTACGCACAGGGCGGCGGCGAATTCCGCTCCCTGGCACAGATGGGCAAGGACATCGGCGCATGTGGCACAGCTGGCCTGGTGCCTGCGCTCAACAATGGACTCGACGAGGCGGAAAACCGAGAACTGCTGGCTTCCACCGATCCGCAGCGAATTGCCTGGCTGGTGCTTACGGGGCTCGCGCGACTTTGACCCGAGGGGTTGAGCGCGCTCGGAAACCGAGCCCCGGTCCGGGTTGCTCGTGGTCGCTGTTTCCCGCTTGCCTGCCTCGAGAAGCCGTCCTACTATTCGCCGGTCGTCGTCTCGCTGGTCACTCTGGGCAGCGCGCCGCCGCGGTACCGGCTACTCGCCAGACGCCCTGAAAGCACCGCCATGGACCCACCGATCACGCCTCGTGAACCCTGATCGACCGACATCCTTCGCCGCAAGGTCGCTCGCGCGGCTCGATCGCCTGCAGTGGGCGGCCGTCGTGGCGATCGGCGTCGCGCTCGGTGGCGGCGCCGGCGGGGCGGGGTTCTTTCTTGGCGAAGCGCCCGCTTGGGCGATCTTCTGGCTGGCGCTCTTCGCCGGCATTTACTGGCTCGGTTACACGGCGACGCCGGTCTTCGACGAACGCCGGCCGGACGTCTCTCCACCGCGGCCGCGCCGGGTGTGCGACGGCGAGCTGCTGATGGTGGACCTACCGGGCGGCGATTTCCGGATGGGTTCGCCGGCTTCGGACGACCTGGCCCGCGACGACGAGAAGCCGCAGCACCAGGTGACGCTCGCTCCTTTCCTGATGGCGGTCACGCCGGTCACCGCCGAACTCTATCGCGAGGTCATGGGGCAGGCGTCGACCGGCGACGATCCGCCTGTGGCGAGACTGCCGGCAACCGGCGTTTCCTGGCTGGATGCCGTCGAATTCTGCAACCGGCTGTCGGTGCGCGCCGGCTATCGGCCGTGCTACTCGCGTGGACTGTTGGGAGGCTGGCGCTGCGACTGGCGCGCCGACGGCTATCGGCTGCCGACCGAAGCCGAGTGGGAGTATGCCTGCCGCGCGGGCAGCACGAGCCGCTTTTGTTTCGGCGATGATCCGGCGGTGCTTGACGCCTACGCGTGGTACGAAGGCAACGCAAAGGGCGCGGCGCAGCCCGTGGCGACCCGGCGGGCGAACGCGTGGGGCTTGTACGACATGCACGGCAATGTCTGGGAGTGGTGCTGGGATTGGTATGGAAGCTACTCATCGAGACCGGCGCGTAGCCCGCGTGGACCCATCAGGTGGAAGTTCTGGGCCGGGACGCGGGTCTTGCGCGGCGGCTCGTTCGTCAACCAGCCCGCAAGCTTGTTCGTCTACCCGCCCGCGCTCCTGCGCTCAGCGGACCGGTTCGACGGAGCCCCCGAGTACGGGCACGGGCACTTCGGGTTTCGGTGCGTGCGCGTCCCGCCCCAGCATGTCGACCGATCGACCCATTGATCCATTGAAAGCGTACCCTGTGCCCGCGCCGCTCTTTCTCGGCATGAACGGGGTTGTGCAATTGTTTGAGGCTTTGTTCGTTGTGTCGTTCGTTTGTCGTTTTTTGTGCGGCCAAGCGTGGCGGCGCTCAGGGAAAGACGAGCAGGCCCCGATACGAGCGGATGGTGCGGATCAGGGATTCTTCGCCTCTTTCGGCGGCCGCGCGCAGGCGCCGCCGAAAGTTCCAGCGCAGCTTGCGGCCGGGAGCGATTCCTGCCCGACTGATTCGGTAGCCGACGAAGGTGGCCGGGGTCCATGTCGGTTCGACGGCCAGGCGTTTGGGATTCAGGCGCAGCGCGCGCTGCTCGCGCAACCAGTCGCCGACCGCCGCGCGTGCGTCGAGCAGGAGCGCCCGGTCCTCGGCGAACAGCACCAGGATCAGCCGCGTCTTGGGATCGCGGATGACATGCAGCCGCCACGGCGACGGCTGGTACCGGCCTTCGGCCAGTTCGCGCTGCAGGGCCAGCAGATGACGGTCACAGTCGATTTCGAACGCCGCGACGTTCGGACTGCGCCGCTTGCCTCGCAAGAAAACAACGGAACAATGGTTCAAGGCTGGGGCGGGGCGCGCACGCACCGAAACCCGTCGAAACCGAGCCTGAACTCGGGGTTACCGTAGTTCCGGCTCGCGGAGCGCGACATCTCGGGCGGATGGCCGAACGAACCGCCGCGCAGAATTTGCCATTGCCCATCGTTTGCCCCATCAGGATCGACAAAGCTCCCGGGTTGGTATCTGGCTACCCCGTCCCGCGTCCATTCCTCAACGTTTCCGTGCATGTCGTACAGGCCGAGAGGGTTGGGCCGTTTCTGCCTAACCTGATGAGCTTGGTCTCCAGAGTTCCCAGAGAACCAGGCATGACGGCCGAGCTGGCTTTTGTCGTCGCCGAACGACCAGGCGCTGCGGCTGCCCCCACGCGCGGCGTACTCCCATTGCGCTTCGCTCGGCAGATCGCCGCCGAGGTGCCGACAAAAAGAGCGTGCCTCTTTCCTACTCAGCTCTATCACCGGCAGCTCGTCACGCTTCTCATGTCCGGTGACCGTTCGCGCATACTGCCGGTTGGTCGTTTCGCTGGCGGTGATCTCGAACCGCGACAGGGTGACGACGCGCGCCGGTTCGACGATCTCCCTCTGCTCGGCCATTGCTTCGCCCTTGCGCGAAGCCATCGGGAAGCTGTCAGGACCCATCGTGAAGCTGCCGGGACAGATCGAGACCCACTCGATGCCGTTTTTCGTCGTGGTTTCCGGACCGCCGTAAACTCGCGCTTCACCGCGCGTCGCGAGGACGCGCCACGGCAATCGAGCTTGCGCGATCGGCTTTGCACCGGAAAAATCGACGGCGCGGGCGAGGGCGGCCAGATCGCCGGCGCTGACGATTCCCCATGGGCCGGGATGATCGGCCAGCCGGCGCTCGGCGGTGGCGTGCTCGCGCGCGTGCGGCAGGATCAGCAGCACCTGCGTGTGGCGGTTCAGCTCGTCACTGGATCCCCGCCACTCGTCGAATAGATCTGCCCAGTCGGCGGCGGCGAGCACCTGATCGGCGCTGCCTTTGTCGAGCAGCCGGATCGCCAGTTGCCGGGCAGCGCGATCGGTGTACGGTGCGGCGATCACGGCCAGCGAGCGTTTCGGCCAGCCGTTGGCGCAGGCGCGGATCGGCTGCGCCAGCGAACCGGCGCGCAACAATACGCCGCCGCCGGCCACAAGTACCGCGTTTTCGCTTTCCGCCCAGCGCCAGTCAAGCGCCACTTCCGCGCCGGCCGGGATCTGCGGCAGCGTGACGCTGGCGCGCGCGCTGCCGAGCGTGAGCTGGTAGGCGTTCGTGCCGCTGGCTTCGGCGATGCGCAGCGTCTGCGCCGCGAGCGTCGGGTGATCGTGGATCGGGTCGCTGACCAGCAGGCGCGGTGGATGCTCGGCGAGCAGGCGATGCGCGGCGACCGCCCAGGCGGCCAGCGCCAGGCTGCCGAGCAGCGCCGTCGCCAGCACCAGCCGCGGCGCTTCCTGCAGGGGCGGTGCTGTGCTCTGGTAAAGTCCCGCGGCAAACCCGAGTTGGCGCAGGCGATGGCGCGTCGTCGCCTTCTTCAGATCGGCGAAGCGCCAGTTCAGATAGACGCGCGCGCCGTCGTCGTCGCGATCGGCCGGGCGGTGATCGGCGGCCGCGAACTCGCGCAAGCGGTGTTCGATTTCCGGCCGCAATGCTTCGTCGGCAAGTTTGGTCAGCCGGTCGGCGGCGGCTTCAGGTTCGGTGTACAACTGCAGCAGCGCGTGCTCGACCTGCCAGCGCCGGCT
>DPSD01000685.1:0-218 GCA_003538495.1 Accumulibacter sp. | reverse complement strand
TCTCATGCGTTCGCTTTTCCTCATCGGCCGCGGCGTAGCGCGCCTGCCACCAGGTCAGCGCCTGCCGCGCCAGACTGTGTACGTGCAGCGTTTGGCCGTCGCACGGCTCGCTGCGCAACAGCCAGTTGATCAGCCGGCGGCGGTCTTCGGGCTGGGCTGCTGCGGCGAGAACCGCATCGACTCCCCAGGAACTGGCCGGCAGCGCGAGCGCGGCGCGC
>DPSD01000057.1 GCA_003538495.1 Accumulibacter sp. | reverse complement strand
CGCGGTTTTGCCGTCGTCGCCGACGAAGTCCGCAAGCTGGCCGAGCGCACGACGCGCGCCACTGCCGATATTTCGCAGCTGGTGGCCACTATCCAGAGCGACACGGTGTCGGCCAAAAGCTGCATGAGCAAACTCGCGGAACAGTCGGAGGCGTTCAGCGAAGAAGGTCGGCAGGCGTCGACGACGGCCGGCGATCTTACCGGGGACCTTACCAGACTGGCGCAGCGCATCGGCCGAGCTGCCGGCGTCTCCTCCCTGCGCAGCTTCGTCGAGCTGGCCAAGATCGATCATCTGCTGTTCAAGTGCGACGCTTATGCCGTGCTCATGAGGACGTCGAACCAGTGCGCCGATGACTTTTCCCTCCACACAGCTTGCCGTCTGGGCAAGTGGTATTACGAGGGCGAAGGCAGGAACCATTTTGCACACCTTGATGGCTACCGGGTGGTCGAGCAACCGCATATCGACGTTCATCGCTGGGGCCGCGCGGCGGTCGAGTCGTACCATGCGGGCAACTTCGCCGCCGCAGTCGACGCCATCGAGCAGATGGAAAGCGCCAGTGCGGCCGTGCTGCAGGGCCTTGAACGGATGGCACAGGACGGCGAAGCCAGACCAGACACCCTTTTCGTCGAACACTGATCCGGCACTCCTGGCCGCCTCTTTATGTCAGCACGCAATACCCTCACCGCAGCCCGCCACGTCGTGGTGGAAGGCCCGATCGGCGCCGGCAAGACCACCCTGGCCCGACGCCTGGGTGCGCATATCGACGCGCAGCTGCTGCTCGAACAACCCGAGCTGAACCCATTCCTGAGTCGCTTCTATCAGGATCAGCAGCGCTTTGCGCTGCAAACGCAGTTGTTCTTCCTGTTTCAGCGCCTCGACCGGATGCGTGATCTCGCGCAACCCGATTTCTTCAACCGTCCGTTGGTCGCGGACTACCTGCTCGAGAAAGATCCGCTGTTCGCCCTGCTGACTCTCAGCGAGGAGGAGTACGGCCTCTACCGCCAGGTCTACGAACATCTCTCGCCAGGGACCGCGACGCCGGATCTGGTGATCTACCTACAGGCCAGACCGGAAACACTGATCGCCCGCGTGCGCAAGCGCGGCGTCGACATGGAGCGACGGATTGGCGACGCTTACCTCACCGTCCTGGCCGAGAGCTACATGCATTTTTTTCACAGCTACGACGCTGCGCCTGTGATGGTGGTCAACTCGGAAAACCTCAATTTCGTCGACTCCGACGAAGACTTTCAGCTGCTCGTCAAGCGCATCGAGGCGATGCGCGGACACCGCGAATATTTCAACCGGGGAGAGTAGAAACCCATGTCCACCCACGTTGCGACGCGCCGCCTGACGCACCTCGACCTCGCCAGGATGCGTGCCAAGGGCGACAAGATCGCCGTACTCACCTGTTACGATGCCAGCTTCGCGCAGCTCTGCGATGCCGCTGGCGTAGACGCGCTGCTGATCGGCGACTCACTCGGCATGGTCTTGCAAGGCCACGATTCGACGCTGCCGGTGACGCTCGCTGATGTCATCTACCATACCGCGAGTGTCGCCCGCGGCAGCGCTAGGCCGCTGGTGATCGCCGACATGCCCTTCGGCAGCTTCCAGGAGAGTCCGCAGCAGGCGCTGCGCAATGCGGTGTCGCTGATCGCCGGCGGCGCGCAGATGGTCAAGCTCGAAGGTGGTGTCGAGATGGCCGAAACGACCCGCTTCCTGACTACCCGCGGGATCCCGGTCTGCGCGCATGTGGGACTGACGCCACAGTCGGTGCACCAGATCGGCGGCTATCGCGTCCAGGGCAAGGATGACTCCGGCGCCGCCAGGTTGCTTACCGACGCCCTCGCCCAACAGGATGCCGGCGCCACCTTGATCGTCATCGAAGCCATCCCCGAGGCCCTGGCGGTCGAACTCACCGACCGGCTGGAGATCCCAACGATCGGCATTGGTGCCAGCCGGGCGTGCTCGGGGCAGGTACTGGTGCTGCACGACATGCTCGCTATCTCGGCCGGCAGGAAGGCCCGCTTCGTCAGGAATTTCATGAGCGGCCAGCCATCGATCGCCGCAGCCATTGCGGCCTACGTAAGCGCCGTCAAGGACGGCAGCTTCCCGGGCCCGGAACATTGCTACTGAGATTCCCGAAAAGCCGCGGGCAGAGCGAGTAGAGCGCCGAGCCACCGGTCGGAAACCAGCGTCCACCGACCATTTCTTGATTCAGCACCAACCACCCCGCCCGCCACTCCCGCCAAGCCCCGGGAGCATCGCTTGACGGCAGTTTCAATAGAGGTCCGGCACAACCATGCAGATTCACCCCTTGATCTCCGACCTGCGCCTGGCGCTCAAGAACCGTGCTCGCATCGTCCTGGTGCCGACCATGGGCAACCTGCACGCGGGCCACCTCGCGCTGATGACGCAAGCGCGCACGCATGGCGACACCGTGGTCGCCAGCATCTTTGTCAATCGCCTGCAGTTCGGGCCCAGTGACGACTTCGAGCGCTATCCGCGCACCTTTCAGGACGACTGCGACCAGCTCGCCGCAGCCGGCGTCGACCTGCTGTTCGCACCCAACGAGGCCGAGCTTTACCCCGAGCCCCAGGAATACTACATCGAACCACCGCAAATCCAGCATCAGCTCGACGGCGAGTTCCGTCCGGGGCACTTTCGCGGGGTAGCGACAGTGGTCCTCAAGCTGTTCAACATCGTGCAGCCACAAGTCGCGCTGTTCGGCAAGAAGGACTACCAGCAACTGCTGGTGTTGCGCAATATGACGCGCCAGATGGCTCTGCCGATCACCATCGTCGGCGGCGAGACGGTCCGCGCCGACGATGGTCTAGCGCTGTCTTCGCGCAACGCCTACCTGTCGGCCACGGAGCGTGCCGAGGCACCACGACTGCAGCGCGTCCTCCAGCGGATCAGTAGCGCGGTGCTCGCTGGCGAAAGGGAGTTCGCCCAGCTTGAACGCGAAGCCGCCGCCGAACTCGATCAGCATGGCTGGAAAACAGACTATGTCGCCATTCGTCGGCAGGCCGACCTGCAAGTTCCCAGGCCTCCGACAGAGCAGCCGCTGGTGGTCCTCGCAGCCAGCCGTTTGGGAGCGGCGCGGCTCATCGACAATGTCGAAATCAATGCCGGCACTGGCCGTTGACAGGCAGCCATTAGCCGCTACAATGCCCTTCCCCAACTCAAAACCCCGGTGATTCCATGCAGAGGACAATGCTGAAGTCGAAGCTGCACCGCGTCAGCACGACGCACGCCGAGCTCCACTATGAAGGTTCATGCGCGATCGACGAGGACCTCCTGGATACGGCGAACATTCGTGAGTACGAACAGATCGACATCTGGAACGTGAACAACGGCGAGCGCTTCACGACCTACGCATTACGCGCAGAGCGCGGATCGGGCGTGATCTCGGTGAACGGCTCGGCAGCGCGCCGCGCCGCGCCGGGAGACATCCTGATCATCGCCAGCT
>DPSD01000326.1 GCA_003538495.1 Accumulibacter sp. | reverse complement strand
AGGCCGAGCCCGATCCGGGCCAGCGCACCCCCCCGGGCCCGCCGCGGCCGGCTCTGGCGCCACGGCACCACGCCGGCGACGGCCCGGTCCTCCGGCGGCGATCGCCGGAGGACCAGCCGGGCATGGCATCCCAGCGCGGCGCCGAGCGCCAGCAAATCGAACTCTTCGACAACGATCCAGCCGGTCCACGGCGCCAGGCCGGCGACCGGCAGCAAGGCCGGCAGTACCAGCGGCCAGATCGCCGGACGCAGGAAGACCGCCGTCGACCAGGCCAGAAAGGTCACCGTCAGCGGCAGTGGCCACAGCGGATGGTGCAGCGCGATGAAGCTGCCCAGTGCGCAAGCGAAGACGGCCAGAACCGCGTGCAGCGCCACCTGCAGGCCCGGACTCACGCGCAGGCTCCAGCGCCGGCGCGCGACACCGCCGCAATCGCCGCTGACGACCACCGCGGCATCTGCAGGAGTGGCCCACGCACTCCCGCTAACACTCTTCGCCGGCGATCCTCAAGGCTTCGCGCAGCACACCGAGGTCACCGATGTGATTGGCCATGAGAAGGATCAAGCGCGCATTGAGTAGCGTACTCTGCTCGTCCGAAAGCTCGCGATGGGCATCGAGCAGCACGGCGTAGAAGTCGTCACCGGGGGAAAAAGCGCGCCGGTAGCTATTGCCCGGCTCGCCGAAAGTCGCTTCGGTAATCAGTGTCGCCATGCCGCCGTCTCCTCCAGAACCGTGCACGTGGCGCGCGCCAGCGCCGCCGCGACCGGATCGCAATCGATACTGCGCCAGCGGGCGCTGACGTGCTGGCCCGGCCGGCACAGGTCCACCGTGCGCAGCCTGGCGTCATAGCGATCGGCGTAGCAACCGCGATAGTCCTCGAAGACGCGCCAGCCGGCCGGCGCCACGCCTGACCGGGGTGCCAGCAGCGCAACGTCGAGCGGAATCGGACCGTCGGTCAGGGCGCAGAGCGTCGCCACGGTCGACGCTTCGACGGCAGCCGGATCGTCGACCGCGCGCAGCAGCATGAAATGGTTGCCAATCGAATCGAGCGACCAGCCATCGCTACCGGAGACACGGACCGGTGCATCGTCGATCGGCGCGCCGGGATGCATCTGGCCAGCAAAGAGATCGGCGTCGGGCGTGTTGAGCGAGGATTCGGAAAGAAAGGCCGGAACCGACAGGCGGCCCGAGTTGACCAGCGCACGGGCGAAGGAGTACTTGCGCGCCAGTGTCAGCACGGCGTTGCGAAAGCTCAGCGACATCCTGCTCCTGGGCGTGATGAAGTCGGTCGATCGCGTCGAGTTCAGCAGGTTCTCGTCGGCCGCGAGCTCGCGCTCCTCGGCGTAGCTGTCGAGCAGCACCCGCCGGTGTCGGAAACTGCTCATCCGCCGGCACTGGGAGGCGTACACGCTGACCCATTCGACCTCGAATACGCGGTCGTCGCCCAGCATCGCCCTGATCCTCGGGATGACCCTCTCGGGTTTCTTCTCCTCTTCGGGACCGGCCTGCCGGCCGGGCTGGAAGTCGATCCGCCCGACGTTGTCGGCCTGACCGTGCAGCAACACCGACCGCCCGGGGTGAAAAGGCGGGTAGAACCCGAACCAGCGCTCGGCGGGTAACTCGGCCTTCATCACCACCTCGGCGATCAGCAAGCGGTCCATGAGCACTTTGCCCTCGACCTCGAGCTTCAGCATCGCGCGAATGCTGCTGCGTGCGCCGTCAGCGACGATCAGCCAGTCGCATGCGACCGCGTAGGGGCCATCCGGCGTGTCGATCTGCACGACGCCGCCGTCCTGATCACCGCTGCCGTCCTCGACCACCGCCCTCTGCTGCACCGCGACGACCCTGTTCTTCCAGCGCAGATCGATGCCGGGCAACTCCTGGGCGCGCCTGACGAGAAACTCTTCGAGGTAATGCTGCTGCAGGTTGATCATCCCCGGACGCTTGTGGTCCGGCTGCGCCAACAGCGTGAAGTTATCAACCTCCTCCTCGCGAAAGAAGGTGCGCCCGACGTTCCAGCTGACGCCCTTGGCGACGCAGCAATCACCGACCCCCAGGCGATCGAGCACTTGCAGCGCCCGTTTGGCGTAGCAGACGCCCCGCCAGCCGACCGAGACGCTGTTGTCGTCGTCGAGCGGCAGCACCGGAGTCCCCTGCTGCGCCAGGTCGATCGCCAGCGCCAGACCGGCCGGGCCAGCGCCGACAACGCCCAGCGGATGCCGGCGCACGAGTCCGCCCTGCAGTTCGGCCGGCCGCCGATACTCGTACTCTGAATAGAGGTAGGCACTCAGCATGACTCGCGTGCTCGCTCGCGCAGGACTTGCCCGGAACCCGGAGGTTCAGTCGGCGGCCTGCAGGCCGTGCCGCATTTCCTGGTCGCGCGCTGCCGTCCAGATCCGCGGATGCCGGATGCCGTTGGCTTCGTCGATCGCCCGCACGACGTCGAACGGCAGGAAGTGCTCGGAGATGAATACCTGCGCGAACTTCGGGTCCATCGCCCGGCGGGTGTGCGCCATGGCCTGCTTCAGGTTCATCCCGGCGGCTGCCGCTTGCCTGACACAGGCGAACAGGGTGGCCACGAAGTCGGTGGTGTAGTCGAGGCCACGGGCCACTTCGGCCAGTCGGCGAGTTGCGCGTCGCCGGTGTAGCACGCCGCGTCGCGCTCGACCAGGTCGCCCGAAAACAGCGCCTTCTCGGACGGCACCCAGACCACGGTGCCGCCGCGGGTGTGGTCGGCGCCGGACCTCCAGCCCGCCCATCCACAGCGTCATCGTCTCCTTGAAGACCAGCGTCGGCCGGGTCAGCCCCGGGATCGACCCGAACGCCTGGAACAGGCGCGGAAAGCGCTCGTACTCCGACGGCATGTCCTGGGCACCGCGTTCAACGATCATCTCGTAAGTACCCTGGCTGGCGATCACCTCCTGCAGGCCCTCGGCCCGGTAGGCCGACGCGCCAAGCACGCGCACCGCGTGATAGTGCGAAAGCACAACGTGCTTGATCGGCTTGTCGGTCAGCCGGCGAATCTCGGCGACCAGGCGAGCAGCCATCACCGGCGTCGCCTGGGTATCGACGATCAACACGCTGTCATCGGCGATGATGAGGCCGGTATTCGGATCGCCCGCGGCGGTATAGCCCCAGCAATGCTCGGAAAGCTGGACGAAAGTCGCTTGCTTCTCTTCGAGGTCGGCGACCGAGGCGAACTTCGCTTTCATGCGCTGCTCCGGGAGTGATGGAAATGACCAAACGCCAAGCACCGCATCCTGCCGGCGCCCGACGCCGGGCGACGCAATCGGTGTCCCGCAACCGGCTTCTCCGTCCCGATCCAGGCCGATTCTGTCTTTCGGTGTGGCTCCTGTCAATGAACCGTCACGCCGCTCTCAGCCAAGGCGGGGGCGTCGATCAGTCGAACGACCGAACCCAGCGAACCAGGCTGGCACCATCGATGGCCCCGGCCTGACGCGCCACTTCCTTGCCCTGTCTGAATAGCGCCAGGGTCGGAATCGAGCGGATGGCGAAGCGCGCGGCCAGCGACGGCTCTTCCTCGGTGTTGACCTTTGCCAGCCGGAAAGCGGGTTCGAGTTGCCGCGCCGCCGCAGCGAACGCCGGCGCCATGGCCCGGCACGGACCGCACCAGGGCGCCCAGAAGTCGACCACCACGGGCAGTTCGGAGCGCTCGATGTGCCGGTCAAAGCTGGCCACCGTCAAGACCGTTGGCGTGCCGTCGAAAAGTATCTGCTGGCAGTGACCGCAACGCCCCTGATCGCCGAGTCGCGCTTCGGGGACCCGGTTCGGGCGATGGCAATGCGGGCAAACGACTATCTTCGATGTACTCATGGCGTCTCCCGCCGGCGTCCCCACCTCGACACTCGACGCTCACCGCTCACCGCAGCCCGGCACCGCGACCTTGCGAAACCCCTGCGGTGAGGCGACCGCGCTGGACGGGTAAGGCCCGGCTGGCGCTGGAAATCAGGGTTGTTGAAGAGACGCCTGAAGTGCTCGGTCGATTCCCATACCGTGTGGTTCACGAACACACAGCCGCCATCAAGGCCACGATGCGGCCGGGTCGAACTGTAGTCGGGCTGCCGCCACATCACTGCTGCATCTACGGTCCAGGCCTTGAGCAGTTGCCCGACCTGGTTTGCTCTGACCTGGAACCTGTTGATCAGCACCACCGGAGCACCGGTGTCCTCCATCTGCCCGGCCAGCGTAACCAGGTCGTCCATTTCAACGAAGCGTGGCATCGTAGGTCTCCTTTCGTTTGTGGCGCGAGTTACTGCATCGGTGCCGTCGCGCGGTGCCGCGCCCCGGCAGCGGCCTCTTCGCACCCGGCCCGGTCGTGCTTCCGATCCTGCCGGTCAGGCGCAGGGCATCAGCAGCAAGGCGCCCAACGGACCGGTGATCATCATCCGCCGCTTCCTGGCCAAGGGCCAGCGCGTCGCTGCGCCCCTTGAACACGCTGGGACCGTTTTCCCCGGCGGTCGCCAGCGCCAACACCGGCAACAACGTGCGCCACAGTGTAGTCAGCTCGACGATGGCCACCGAGCGCTCGCTGCCGAACAGTTCGGAAAGCGCGGTCAAGGTCCCGGAGCAAGGAAGGGTCAGGAAGCCGAGCAAACGCCTGTGGCGTGCACTCGGCGAATCATCGCCTCTCCGGCGCGTCTCGCTCGACGATGCTCCCAGCGAGCGGCTTGCCGATTTCGCGAACCACCGAAAGCGCATTCGCGATGGTCTCGGCCGACCGGCCCCTGGCCAGCTGATTGGCCCATTGTACCCGGCGTTCGGCGGCCGCATGAAAGGTGCCGATCCCGCGCTCCCCGAGAGCCACAGGCCTCGCGCGCCGGTGGCGCAGCCGGCCGCATGGCGGGCGCTTCGCGACGCAGGGGACCTCAGACGCCGATTCGAAGCCCCGTCTTCTTGAGAATCCTGGTCGAAAAAAGGACATCATGCGCCCGGCAATCGGCACCCAGCAACTCGGCGATGGTCGCCACTTTGGCCAGCACTTCGGCACGCGAACTGCCATGCACCATCGCAAACAAGCTGTACGGCCACTCGGGAAGCTGGCGCGGGCGATGGTAGCAGTGGGTGACGAAGTCCAGTGCGCCGACCCGCGCACCGAGCTCGTCGATGCGCTCGTCCGGGACATCCCAGACACTCATCCCGTTGGCGGTGTAGCCGATCGCGTAGTGGTTGGGCACCGCGCCGATCCGGCGGATGATGCCGCAGTCGAGCATCCGCGTCAGCCGGGCCATCACTTCCTGCGGCTCGATGCCGAGCTGCCCGGCCAGCTGGTGATACGGTCGGGCGACCAGCGGCAGGCCACTCTGGGTGGCCAGCACCAGGCGGCGGTCGACCGCGTCGAGCTCCTCGCCCGGGCTCGGCAGGACGCTCATGCGCGTACCGCCAGCTTCATCTCGACGAAGTACTCGCGCAACTTCGGAAACGCGAAGACCTGCAGACCGCTGGCTTCCTCGATGCCATGCCGCGCGGCTGCGATGCCGTCGGCGGTCTCGGTCGCCAGCACGAACCACATGTTGAAGCGACAGTCGAGGTCGCTCTCGCGCCGATAGTTGTGGGCCACTTCGGGAAAGGCGTTGACCACCTCGAGTACCCGCTGCCAATCGTCCTCGGGAACGCACATCGCCGCGAGGACGAAGGCGCCGCCCATCCGCTCGACCTGAAACATCGGTCCAAAGCGGGTCAGCACGCGGGCATCAAGCATCGCCTGCAAACGTTCGAGGAGGTCTTGCTCGCCGATCCCGAGCGCTCCTGCGACTTCGGCGTAGGGCAGCTCGCAGATCGGGAAGTCGCCCTGCAGGCCGTCGATGATCGCGCGATCGATGGCGTCGATGGCCACCCTGTCACGCATAGCGTGCTCCACCCTGCTTGAAGCGGGTCACTGAAAAGAGGGTCGCGTGGGCGTAGTCGCGCAGCTGCAGGCGCGATCGCAGTTGGCTGATCCTGGCCTCGACTTCGCCGCGGAGCTGGCCGTGGATCATGCAGAACAGGTTGTAGCGCCAG
>DPSD01000622.1 GCA_003538495.1 Accumulibacter sp. | reverse complement strand
GGGGGGGGGGGGGGGGCGGGTTTCAAACTCCCCCCCCTCGCCCCCCCCCGGCCCCGGTTCCGGCGGGGGCCCGGCCCTTGCCGACATAGTGGCCTGCTCCGATGAATGCCAATGTTCTCTACGCCTTGCTGGCCGCCGTCCTGTTCGGAGCCAGTACGCCGGTCGCCAAACTACTGGTCGGCGACGTGCCGCCGATCCTGCTCGCCGGTCTGCTCTATCTCGGCAGCGGCATCGGGTTGAGCGTTGCCCGCCTGATTCGGGATCGAGGTTGGCAGGCTTCGGGTCTGGCGCCTTGCGAGTGGCCGTGGTTGCTCGGGGCGATGTTTTTTGGCGGCGTGCTGGGGCCGGTAGCCCTGCTTTACGGCCTTGAGCACAGCAGCGCGGCGGCGGCATCGCTGCTGCTGAACCTGGAAGCGGTGCTCACCGCGGCGCTCGCCTGGGTGGCCTTCAAGGAGAACGCCGACCGGCGGATTGTCCTCGGCATGCTGGCCATCGTCGCTGGCGGTGTGGTGCTGTCCTGGCCTGCGGGCAAGGCCAGCCAGGCGACCTGGGTCGGTCCGCTGGCGATCGGTGCCGCGTGTCTGTGCTGGGCCATCGACAATAACCTGACGCGCCGGGTGTCCGCGTCCGATGCCTTGTTCATCGCCGGCAGCAAGGGACTCGTTGCTGGCGGCGTCAACACCATTCTCGCGCTCGTTCTGGGCATGACCCTGCCTGGCGCGTGGACGCTGCTGCAGGCCATGAGCCTTGGCCTGCTCGGCTACGGCGTCAGTCTGGTGATGTTCGTGCTGGCCTTGCGTGGCCTCGGTGCGGCCCGCACCGGCGCCTATTTCTCGACCGCGCCGTTCATCGGATCCGCCGTTGCGCTGCTTCTTCTCGGCGAGTCGACGTCGCCCGCGTTCTGGGCCGCCGCCGCATTGATGGGCCTGGGGGTCTACCTGCATCTGACCGAGCAGCATGGCCATCACCATCTTCATCACGAATTGCAGCATGCTCACCGCCACCGCCACGACGTACACCACCAGCACGAACACGCTGCGGGCGGCGAGGGAGACGCGTCGCACAGTCATCCTCATCGGCATTTGCCGATGTCGCACAGCCATCGGCACTTCCCGGACATTCACCATCGGCACGAGCACTGAGGGGCAACGTTTGATGCACCTCTCTTGGGATGACTTTATCGCCGTGTGTTTAGACGTTCCAGGCGAGACGGCCTCTGGCACGTTCCAAGTAGGCTCAAGGCGTTCGCCTGTTCGCTCGCGGGCTTCGCTCGCGGGCTTCGCTCGGGAGCGAGTCTGGCGTTGGCAATGCGGGTCATTGGGAACGTAGTCCTGCCGGGGTTTTGCGAAACTTCCTTGTGGTTTTCCGATCTATCCAGCCTGCGATGCAGGCAACTCACTGTTGATCGGAAGGATTGGCCATGAAGTCCAGGTTTGCCATCGCCCTGCCAGCCGCGGTGTTCTGTGTTACGGTTCTTGCCGCACCGGCGCCGTGGTTCATGTGGCGGAGCAAGCTGGACGGCAAGGCCTTCTGCGCGCAAACGCTCCCGGGTGATGGCTGGGAGAAAGCCGGCGGGCCGTACCAGGATGCACGTTGCCAGAGGCCAGGAATTCCGGGCCGCTAAGCCGGGAAATCATCGGCCCGGACGCGCCGGACGATCGTGCTGGCAGCGCTGCAGGTCATCAGGCCACCCGAAACGTGGATAGCACTTCCGGTCGTCGACCATCGGGAATCGGGCGAGCGAGTGTGTCCTTCGCGTCGCTGCAATCGATCACGGAAAGGATTGAGCTGCGATCATGAGCACAAAGAACGGTCTGGTTTTTGCCTACATTCTGAACGGTCGGTGCGGACAGGCCATCGGCTGGGAACAAATCAAGATCTGGGAACCAGCGCAAGGAATCTTGTGGGTTCATCTGGATTATGCAGACGAAGGCGCCAGGAAATGGCTGGTCGAAGAGAGTGGTATCGATGACGTCTCATGCGCCGCGTTGATGGCCGAAGAAACGCGACCGAGGGTCCTGGCGTGCGCTGACTCCCTGCTGTTGATCCTGCGTGGCATCAATTTCAATCCCGGAGCCGACCTGGAGGACATGGTGGCGATTCGCATGTGGTTCGACGAATATCGCATCATCAGCATGCGGCATCGTCGAGTAATGGCCATGGACGATATCAGCAAGAGTATCGCCGCAGGTAAAGGGCCGCTTTCCAGCAGTGATTTTCTGGTCATGGCCGCAAGCAAACTGACCGACCGCATGGGCGACGTCGTCAGTGACATCGACGATGGCGTGGACGAACTCGAGGATATGGTTCTGACCGAAGAGAGCTACGAACTGCGCGCCAGGCTTGCCGACTTGCGCCGACAGACGATCAGCATGCGGCGCTATATCTCACCGCAACGCGACGTGCTGGCGCGCTTGCAGAACGAACGAGTGGCGTGGCTGACTGAACTCGATCGGGTGCGCATCCGGGAAATCGGCGAACGCACGGCGCGTTTTGTCGATGACCTGGACTCGGCACGCGATCGCGCCGCGATTACTCAGGAAGAACTCAACAGTCATCTGTCGGAGCAAATGAACAAGACCATGTACGTGCTGTCGATCGTCGCTGCGATTTTCCTTCCGCTGGGTCTGATTACCGGCTTGTTGGGAATCAATGTCGGCGGCATCCCCGGAACCGAAAGTCAATTGGGCTTCACCTTCGTCAGCATCATTCTCGTCGTCTTTGCGCTGGTTCAGTATGTGCTGTTCAAACGGAAGAAGTGGATTTGAGCGGTGCCTGGCTCGATTCGGGCCCGCCACACCGTCCTGATCACCGTAGCGACGCTGCGGGGAGTGGCCAAGCATTCGGTTAGTCGATCGAGAGTGTTCTCCGGCCAGATTGACGGTCATGGTCTTCGTCATTGCGGCGATGCCGTCTTTGGTTAGAATGCGTGGGCGTTACTGGCGGATCGGAGGTCATGATCCTTGCCTCAATCTGCACGGCGGCCGTGTGGTGACCGGGCGCGAAACCTGGTCTTGGCGAGACAAGCCGAGGTCTTTATTAGTCCGGCGCGGCGATTTACGATCCCCAGCGTTCTTCGTAAAGAAAAGAAAATGCAAGCTTTTGCTGCCGAATTTCTTGGGACGTTGTGGCGGGGTTGTGGGGGTTCTTGGGGTTTGCGGAAGTGCGGCACTCGCCCCCGCCTTTCCCGGGGGAGGGGCGCCGC
>DPSD01000219.1:737-5543 GCA_003538495.1 Accumulibacter sp. | reverse complement strand
TTTCGCGTCGAAGCCCGGCTCGATCGTAGCGACCTGAAGCTGCGGCCGGGCATGGAAGGCGTCGGCAAGATCAATGCCGGCGAGCAGAGCTACGCCTGGATCTGGACGCATCGCCTGAGCGACTGGCTGCGCCTGCAGATCTGGACCTGGCTGCCGTAGGTCGAGGTCGGCAGCGGCATGGCGGGCCCCTTCCTCAGCGCCTCCTGGTATCGCGTCGCCGCATTACGGCCGCAACTGCGTGCGCACGCCCGCATCCAGCGCCAGCGCTTTCGCGGCCAGGCGTGGTATGTGCTGCACGACAGCGCCGCGGGCAAGTTGCACCGTTTCAGCCCGGCTGCCTATCGCGTCATCCAGTTGATGGACGGTGAGCGAACGCTCGCGGCCATCTGGGACGAGGTGGCGGCGGCAGCCGGGGCCGCGGCGCCGACCCAGGACGAAGTGATCCGGCTGCTGGCGCAACTGCACGCCGGCGACCTGCTGCAGGCCGACCTGCCACCGGACGTCGAGGAACTCGCCGAACGCGGCCGCAAGCAGAAACGCCAGAAGCTCTGGCAGAGCTTCATCAACCCGATGTCGATCCGCATCCCGCTGTGGGACCCCGACCACTTCCTGAACCGCAGCTGGCCGCTGCTCAAAGGCCTGTTCGGTCCGCTCGGGCTCTCGCTGTGGCTACTGGTCGTGCTGCCGGCGCTGCTGCTGGCCGGGCTGCACTGGCACGAACTGACGGCCAATCTCAGCGACCAGGTGCTGGCGACCCGCAATCTGCTGCTGCTCTGGCTGGTCTATCCGCTGCTCAAGGCCTTGCACGAACTGGGCCACGCCTACGCGGTCAAGTCGGGCGAAGGCGAAGTGCATGAGATGGGCATCATGCTCCTGGTGCTCGCGCCAATTCCCTACGTCGACGCGACCGCCGCCGGCGCCTTTCGCAGCAAGTGGAGCCGGGCACTGGTCGGTGCCGCCGGCATCCTGGTCGAACTATTCCTGGCCGGCATCGCGATGTTCGTCTGGGTGCTGGTCGAACCTGGCTTGCTGCGCGCGATCGCCTTCAACGTGCTGCTCGTCGCCGGCGAGTTCTTTGTCGTGGGCGTCGTCCTGGCCCTTTGGGCCGCGATCACGATGTTCGCGCTGCCGATCGTCAAAGGCCTGTCGTATGTCCTGTCGAGCCCCGAACTGCAGCGCGCCCGCACGCGTGCGCGGCTGCTCACCTTCGGCGCCCTGGCGCTGTTCCTGCTCTTCGTGTTGGGTGTGCCGATGCCCCTGCGCACACACGCCGAAGGCGTCGTCTGGGTGCCCGAGAACGCCGAAGTGCGTGCCGCCGCCGACGGCTTCGTCGAGCGGCTGCTGGTGCCACCGGAGGCGTCGGTCGGTACCGGCGACCTGCTGCTGGTCACCGTCGATCCGACGCTCAGCGCCGAGGTCGAGCAGAGCCGGGCGCGGCTGCGCCAGTTCGAGGTGCAGTACACGTCGCTGATGTTCAGTGAGCGTGTCCAGGCTGCGGTGATTCAGGAGGATCTGCAGCGGGAACGCGTGGCGCTGGCGCGCGCCGAAGAGAAACTCGACGCGCTGTTGGTGGTCGCCGCCGTCTCCGGCGTGCTCAAGCTGGCGCGGGCGCAGGATTTGCCGGAGCGCTTCGTGAAGAAGGGCGAACTGCTCGGCTACATTCTGACGACACCGCCGCGTTGGTTGCGGGTGGTGGTCACCCAGGATGACATCACGCTGGTGCGCGAGCGGCGTGCCGCGGTCGAGGTCAAGATCGCCGACCGCATCGAGCAGACCTGGCCGGCGCGCGTCCATCGCGAAGTCCCCGGCGCGCACGACCGCTTGCCGAGCAAGGCCTTGTCTCTCGCCGGTGGTGGCCCGCACGGCACCGATCCACGCGATCCCGACGGGCTGAAGTCGCTGCAGCGGCTGTTCCAGTTCGACCTCGAACTGCCTCCGGAAGTCGGACCATTGCAGATCGGAACGCGGGCCTTCGTGCGTTTTCACCACCACGCCGAGCCGCTCGCTACGCAGTGGGGACGCCGCCTGCGCCAACTCTTCCTGGCACGCTTCAATGTCTAGAGCATTGCTCGATGGCTGGCAGGTGCGGGACTTCGCCGCGGGCCTTTACGCCGAGCGTCGTGATCTCAAGGACGGCCGCCTCGATCGCCTGCTCGGCCGCCTGCGCGGTCGCTGGGCCCAACGCGCCGCGCCGCTGCGCCGCCGGCGACTGCAGCAGTTTGCCGAGCGCGTCGAAGCGCTCGCCGCAGAGCTAAGCGCGCTGGAGACGAAACGCCTGTGCGACCGAGCGATGGCCGTACGCGCCGCTCTGCAGGTACAGGGGCTGGCCGACGCGCCGGTCGTCGAGTGCTTCGCGCTGGTCCGTGAAGTCTGTTCGCGGCTGCTCGGCCTGCGTCACTATCCGGTGCAACTGATGGGCGGCTACGCCATGCTGCGCGGTGCGCTGGCGGAAATGCCGACCGGCGAAGGCAAGACGCTGACCGCGGTGCTGCCGGCGGTGACCGTGGCGCTCGCCGGCGCGCCGGTACATGTGATCACGGTGAACGACTACCTGGCGAGCCGCGATGCCGCGTATCTTGCACCGGTGTACGAATTCTTCGCGCTGCGGGTCGGTTTGATCGTTCCCGAGCAGGCGCCCGCGCAACGGGTGCAGGCCTATGGCTGCGACGTGACCTACTGTGTGAACAAGGATCTGGTCTTCGACTATCTGCGTGATCGCCTGGCCCGGAAACGAGCGAGGGGTGGCGCCTGCGCCGTGCTCAATGACTGGCTGGCCGGGGCGCACAGCCCGGCGCGGTCGCCGCTGCTTCTGCGCGGCCTTTTTTTCGCAATCGTCGACGAGGCCGACAGCGTGCTGATCGACGAAGCCAGGACGCCGCTGATCATTTCCAGCGATGTGGATGACGCGCAGGGGCGCGAGTTCTACGCGCAGGCACTGGCGCTGGCCGCCAGCCTCGATCCCCACCAGCATTACCTGCTGCGGCGCCAGGAGCGCAGCATCGAGCTTTCGGATGCCGGCCGCGTCACGGTTGCCGAGTTCGCCCGAGAGCTGCCGGGAATGTGGCGCATTCCGCGGGCGCGCGAGGAACTCGTCGAGCAGGGCCTGTCGGCGCTGCACCTGTTCCAGCTCGACCGGCACTACCTGATTGCCGACGGCAAGCTGCAGATTGTCGATGAGTACACCGGCCGGGTGATGGCCGATCGCTCGTGGGAGCGCGGCCTGCAGCAGATGATCGAGGTCAAGGAGGGGCTGGCCCTCAGCCAGCGGCGCGACACCATTTCGCGCATCACCTATCAGCGCTTCTTCCGCCGCTACCTGTACCTGGCCGGCATGACCGGCACGGCCATCGAGGTGGCGCCGGAAATGTGTTCGGTCTATGCGCTGGAGGTGCTGCCGATTCCGCCGCATCGGCCACTGCGGCGCCGCGACCTCGGGCAGCGCGTCTTCCTCGACAGCGATCGGCGCTGGGCAGCGGTGGTCGAGCGCGCGGCCGCGATGTGTGCCGACGGACGCGCGGTCCTGATCGGTACCCGCTCGGTGGCGGCGTCCGAGCTGGCCAGTCAGCGGCTGCTCGCGGCAGGCTTGCCGCATGCGGTGCTCAATGCGCGCCAGGACGCGGGCGAAGCCGCGATCATCGCACAGGCCGGGCAGCCAGGCCGGATCACCGTCGCCACCAACATGGCCGGCCGTGGCACCGACATCGTGCTCAGCACGGCAGTGCGGCAGGCCGGCGGTCTGCACGTGATCCTTTCGGAATACCACGACGCGGCTCGCATCGACCGCCAGCTCTTTGGCCGCGCTGGCCGTCAGGGGGATCCCGGATCGTGCGAAGCGATCGTCTCGCTTGATGACGAATTGTTTGTCGCGCACGCTGCGTTGCTGCTCGGCTGGCTGCGCGCGCGCGTCACGCCCGACGGACTGCTGCCGGGAGCGCTCGGGATCTGGCTACGGCGATTCACGCAGCGCGCGGCTGAGCGGCAGAATTCACGGATTCGACGACAGACGGTGGAACTGGACAAGCAGGTCGAAAGATCTCTGGCGTTTGCCGGAAAGGGGGAATAAGGGATGGCAAAAGGGAGAAACCGGCTGATTTTTCTGGCGCTGCTCTCCGGCGGGGCGTGTGCCGGAGAGTTCGACTGCATCATCGAACCGAGCAGGACGATCGAAGTGCGCGCGGCCAGCGAGGGGCTGATCGAGAAGATCTGGGTGGACCGGGGCGATAGGGTGAAGGCCGGTCAGGTACTGGTGACGCTCGATTCGGGAGTCGAGCGCGCGGCGACCGAAGCAGCGCGTTACCGTTCGACGATGCAGGGCCGGATCAGGACCGGCGAGAGCCGGGTCGAGTTTTCGACCGCCAAGTACAACCGGCGCGAAAAACTGGCCGGACAGTCGTTCATCTCGCTGCACGATCGCGACGAGGCGCTGACCGAAAAACGGCTCGCCGAATCCGAACTGATCGAGGCCAAAGACGACCGTCGCCTCGCAGAGATCGAGTTCCGTCGCCTGTCCGAGCAGTTGCGCCTGCGCACGATCAGGAGCCCGGTCGATGGCGTCGTCGTCGACCGCCTGCTCAACGCCGGGGAACTGGCCGACAACCGCGACCTGCGCAAACCGATCCTGCGGCTAGCCGACATCGGCACGCTGTTCGTCGAGGTGCTGATGCCGATCGAGGCCTTCGGCAAGCTGGTTCTCGGCCAGAGCGCCGAGGTGTTGCCCGAGGCGCCGGTGGGTGGCCGCTACACGGCGGCAGTGAAGGTCATCGACCGGGTGCACGATGCCGCCAGCGGCACTTTCGGCGTTCGCCT
>DPSD01000219.1:0-456 GCA_003538495.1 Accumulibacter sp. | reverse complement strand
TGAAGCTGCCGGGCGGAATCAAGTGCAGGGCGAATTTTGCGGGTGTCAATGGCCGTTCCGCTCTGGCCTCGCCGGGCGTCGCGCGCCCGGAGCGCAAGCCGGCACAGGTGATGCCCGACAGGCCGATGTAGTCGGCGACAAGGACTGCGGCGGATTACCGCAGCAAGGCGTTGATCTTTTCCATAGTCATTCTGTCGAGGGACAACTACCGGAGATCGACCCATGAGAAGTGTAGCAAAATGGAGTGAAGAGCCTGCGGGAACTGGGCTTGGCGAGAAAAGCGCTGGAAGGGCTGCGGAAGTTCATGGACGAGCGTCGGCACAGCGAATGCCCGCTGGAATGGCGTGCCGGGATGGTGGAAGGTTTCTTCACGCCGCTGGCGGTGCGGATGGGCCTATGGGCGATGACGCATCTGAGCCCGAGCGAGAGTGAAAGCGTCGTCGCCTGCCCCTACGA
>DPSD01000204.1:6773-7211 GCA_003538495.1 Accumulibacter sp. | reverse complement strand
TGGCTCAAGACCTTGCGCAAGGCCAACTGCCTGGTGCTGATGGCCACGCAAAGTCTCTCCGACGCCGCCAATTCGGGCATCCTGGATGTGATCGTCGAATCGACCGCGACCAAGATCTTCCTGCCCAACCTTTATGCCCGCGACGAGGACACGGCCGCCCTCTACCGTCGCATGGGCCTCAACACCCGGCAGATCGAGATTCTGGCGACAGCTATACCCAAGCGCCAGTACTACTACGTCTCGGAGAACGGCCGCCGCCTGTACGACCTCGCCCTCGGCCCCCTGGCGCTCGCCTTCGTCGGCGCCTCCGACAAGGAGTCGCTGGCCACCATCCAGCACCTGGAAAGCAAGCTGGGCGATGGCTGGGTGCACGAGTGGCTGGCCGGGCGGGGATTGACGCTGGACACCTATGGAGTCGCCGCATGAACTTCGCAGACC
>DPSD01000204.1:0-6469 GCA_003538495.1 Accumulibacter sp. | reverse complement strand
ACTCAAGCGCCTGATCGGCAGGAAGCCCGCAGCGGACGCCGATCGCCAACGCGCCAATGAACCGACGACCTGGGGGTTCCGCCAGGACGAAAACGAGAACCCCTACCTGGCCGCCCGTCGGACCTGGAACGAGCATGTCGGCGGCGTCGTGTCGTCCCGCCAGACCTGGCAGGTGATCGGCATCCTGTCGCTGTTGATCGCGCTGGCGGGTGTCGGCGGCATCATCCACATCGGCAGCCAATCGAAGTTCGTGCCGTATGTCGTCCAGGTCGACAGGCTCGGGCAGGCTGTGGCCGTGGCGCCGGCCGATCGCGCCGCGCCGGCCGATGCCCGGGTGATCGAAGCGTCGGTCGCCTCGTTCATCGCCGACGCCCGCCTGGTGACACCGGACGTGGCCCTGCAGCGCAAGGCGGTGTTCCGCGTGTACTCGATGCTGGCGCCGAACGACCCGGCCACGGCCAGGATGAACGAATGGCTGAACGGATCCGAGGAATCCAGCCCGTTCAAGCGGGCCGCCAAGGAGACGGTCAGCATCGAGATCGCCTCGGTGCTGCCGCAAACGCCGGAAACCTGGCAGGTCGACTGGATCGAGACCAGCCGCGACCGCCAGGGGATCCTGAAAGGCCAGCCCTTCCGCATGCGCGCCCTGGTGACGGTCTATGTCGCCGAACCGACCCCCAGTACCAGCGAAGAACAGATCCGCAACAATCCGATCGGCCTGTACGTCCGTGACTTCTCCTGGGCGAAGCAGCTCTAAGAAAGGAGCCCTCATGAAAAAACCTCTCTTCGCCCTGCTCCCTGGCGTCGCTTCCGCCATTGTCCTGGCAGCCCCGGGCGACCACCTGACCGAGCTGTATTTTTCGGACAAGAACCCGACCCTGACGCAACAGGAGAAGGCGGCCATTGCCATCGCCGAGAAGTGGAAGAACCCGAGGGCAAAAGGGGTTGCGCCGGTGACCGGGCCCAACGGCTCGGTCAAGTTCCTGTACGGCGCGCAGCAACCGAGCATCGTCTGCGCGGTGCTGCAGGTATGCGACGTCGCCCTGCAAGCCGGCGAGCAGGTCAACTCGATCAACCTCGGCGACACGGCCCGCTGGACGGTCGAACCGGCCGTCACCGGCAGCGGCGCCGGCGAAGTGCAGCACCTGATCATCAAGCCGCTCGACGTCGGCCTGGAAACGTCGATGGTGGTGACCACCAACCGCCGCAGCTATCATTTGAAGCTGCGCTCGCATCGCAGCCAGTACATGCCGCAGGTCTCCTTCACCTACCCCGAGGAGGCGATGGCCAAGTGGGAAGCGATCAAGGTCCGCGAAGGAAGGGATCGCGACGACCGGACGCTGCCGGAAACCCGCGAGTACATGGGCAACCTGAGCTTCGCGTACGAGGTATCGGGCAGCGCGGCCTGGAAACCGGTGCGGGTGTACAACGATGGCCGCAAGACCGTCATCCAGATGCCTTCGACGATGGCCCAGACCGAAGCGCCGGCGCTGCTGGTGGTGCGCAAGGACGGCGGCGTGTTCACCGACGATGAAACCGTGATGGTCAATTACCGCGTTCAGGGCGACCGTTACATCGTCGATAGCGTGTTCGACAAGGCAATCCTGATCGCCGGCGTCGGTTCGTCACAGGATCGCGTGACGATCCAAAGGGGGAAATAGCCATGCGCCAGTTCGCCCTCTCCGCGCTCCTGGTGATGACCCTGGCCGGTTGTGCGTCGACCGCGCCCTACGGCAACTTCGCGACCGAGCCCCCGGCCGGCCTGGAGGAAAGGATTGTCGCCGACACGGTCAAGCAGCTGGTCACCCTGTATCCGCCGGCAAGAACGCGCTTCCATCTCGGCCAGCCGACGCCGGATGCCTATGGCAGCGCCCTGGTGGAAGCACTGCGGGCCAGGGGCTATGCGCTCGTGGAGTTCAAGCCGGGAACGGCCCCGCAGGCAGGCTCTCCGGAAGCCGCAGCGGCAACGGCGCCAGGGCTGAACCTGCACTACCTGCTCGACACGGCGGCCAGTCCGAACCTCTACCGGATCACCGTGATGGTCGGGCAGCAATCGCTCAGCCGCGCCTACCTCGCGCAGAACAACCGCGTGGCGCCAGCCGGTGCCTGGGTTCGCAAGGAGTGATCGGCGATGGTTGACCAAGTGACCGAAGACCAGATGTCCCCAGGGGCCTCGCCCGGCGAACTCTCCAGAAAATCCGGCGTGCGCCGGGTCAATAACCTGCCGGTGTATCTCGTCGGCGGTGTCATGACCGTGTTCCTGGCCATCATGGTGCTGGTCGCTGCGGATCGCGCGGCCCAGCAGAACAAGCCCAACGCCGGGCCGAAAGAGAAGGGCGGCAATACCCGCCTGTTCGCCAGCGAAATCGCCGGCGATCAAAAGGATGGAATCATTCCGCCGGCGGCCGCGAAGCCGCTGCAGGTTCCCGAACTCTCTGCGCCCGCGACCGCGGACGGCGCCGTGCTGATTGCACGCCCGGACAACCTCGATACACCGCCGAAGCCACCGACCCTGGCCGGTGGTGGCACGCCGCAAAGCGGCTCCCGCGACGAGGAACTGAATCGTATCCGTATGGCGAAGATGCAGCAGTTCGAAGAGGCGGTGAAGGCCAGAACCACGGTGCAGATGGTTGCCCCGCGTAGCGCGGGCTCGGCGCCTGCCGCTGCGGGTCATGCCGGCGCACCGGGCAGCCGGGAAGAAACGCTGGCGCGTCTGGCCGCTCTACGACAGCAGAGCGAGGCGGCGGTCCACGACGACCCGACGGCAGCCTACAAGGCCCGGCTGGCGACACTGCAAGGTGCCGGCATCGGAGGCGCAGGTGCCGCGTCTCCCCAATTGCTGCCAACCGCGGCCGCGGGCGGCAGGAACAACGTCGCGCAGTTCGGAAAGGACAGTAGCGGCGAGCCAGGCGATCGCTGGAAGCTGGACTCCAGGCTTGAAGCGCCGCGCTCGCCGTTTGAGCTGCGGGCCGGATTCGTCATCCCGGGAACGCTGATTTCCGGGATCAACTCCGGGCTGCCGGGCCAGATCATGGCCCAGGTTGCACAAGACGTGTACGACACGCCAACCGGCAAACATCTGTTGATCCCGCAAGGCTCGCGCCTGGTCGGCCGCTACTCGAGCGATATTGCCTACGGCCAGGCGCGTGTGCTCGTCGCCTGGCAGCGCATCGTTTTCCCGGACGGCAAGGCGATCGACATCGGCGCCATGCCCGGCGCGGATGGTGTCGGCTATGCCGGGTTCACCGACCGGGTGAATAACCATTACCTGCGCCTGTTCGGATCGGCCCTGCTGATGTCTGCCGTGACCGCCGGGATCACCTATAGCCAGGGCCAGAACCAGGGCAACAGTGTCTATGGCGCACCGACCGCCAGCAGCGCGATGAGCGAAGCGCTGGGCCAGCAACTCGGCCAGGTCACCGCGCAATTGATCGCCAAGAACATGAACATCGCACCAACTCTGGAGATCCGGCCGGGGTATCGCTTCAATGTCATTGTCGCCAGGGACATGACGTTTTCCAAGCCGTACCAATCGTTTGACTACTGACGCCAAGGAGCAGTGAGCATGAAAGTCTTGACCAGCAAACCAACCGCCACAAAGCTAACTGCCACAGGCACCGTGCTTCGGGCCCTGTTTCTGGCCGTGTTCGCCGGCCCGGCGGCGACGACACCAGCGCATGCAGCAGGCATCCCGGTCATCGACACCGCGAACCTCTCGCAGACCGTCATCAGTTCCATCGAAGCGGTCGCCCAGACGCTGAAGCAGATTCAGCAGTACCAGACGCAACTGCAGCAGTACGAAAACATGCTGCAGAACACGCTGGCGCCAGCAGCCTATGTCTGGGACGCGGCCACCAGCACGATGAACCAGCTGCGCAGTGCGATCGACACGTTGAATTACTACAAGACCAACCTGGGGAGCATCGACGCGTACCTCGGCAAGTTCCAGGATGCGTCCTATTACCGCGGTTCGCCCTGCTTCAGGCAAGGCGGTTGCACGGCGGCGGAGTGGGCCGCGATCAAGGAGAACCAGCGCTTCGGCTCCGAAGCACAGAAGAGGGCCAATGATGCACTGTTCAGGGGTCTGGACAAGCAACAGGCCGCCCTGGAAGCGGATGCCAGGACATTGCAGCGCCTGCAGGGGAGTGCGCAGGGCGCGACTGGCCAGATGCAGGCGATCAGCTACGCAAACCAGCTCGCCAGCCAGCAGGCGAACCAGCTCCTGCAGATTCGCGGGCTGTTGATCGCCCAGCAAAACGCGTTGGCAACGCGCATGCAGGTGGAAGCCGACAGGGAGGCCCAGCAGGCGGCTGCGCATGCCACTTCGACAGAGAGCCGAATCAACACGACCAGCAGCCCCAAGAACTGGCTCGAACTGAACCGCTGACAGGAGGACAACACCATGCACGTCAAGCACATCATACCTGTGGCTGTTGCCACGATCGTGGCGCTTCTGGTTCCCGGGTGCAGTCAGCGCGAGCTTGACTGCAAGAATCCGCGCAGCCAGGAAGAACAGCAACAATGCGACGCTCGTAGGTCATCGACTGAAAGCCGCATCGCGCCAACCGAGAAGCCGAAGAACTGGCTCGAATTGACTGAACCGAAGAAGTGAAGCCATGAAGGGAATCAAAACTGCAGCGCTAATCGGTGCTGCCCTGATGCTGTATTCGGTCGGCGCTGCTGCCCAGCTCACCAATCAGGGCATGCTCGACCAGGTCGTAACGGAATTCGCCACACGCGCATCGAGCTGGCAATCAGTAGTCATGAACGCGGCCCTGTGGCTGTTCTGGACACTCGGCACAATCTCGCTGGTATGGACTGGCGGCATACTCATTCTCCGCAAGGCTGACATTGGTGAATTCCTCGCGGAGTTTGTCCGGTTCATCCTGTTCTTCGGTTTCTTCCTGTGGTTGCTCAGGAACGGACCGGCCTTTGCATCCTCGATCATCCGATCCTTGCAGAAGCTAGGGGAACAAGCCTCTGGTGTCTCCTCGGTCACGCCGTCGAGCATCGTCGATATTGGGTTCATGATCTGGAAGCAGGCCATCATCAGCCTGTCGCTATGGACGCCCATCGATAGTTTTGTCGGCATCGCCCTGAGCGCGGGGATCATGCTCTTGCTCGCGGCCGTCGCAGTGAACATGCTCCTGCTGTTGGTTGCGGGATGGATCCTGATGTACGCAGGGATCTTCTTCCTCGGATTCGGCGGCTCGCGCTGGACTTCGGACCTGGCGATCAACTACTACAAAGCCGTTCTCGGCGTTGCTGTCCAGCTGATGGCGATGGTGCTTCTGATCGGCATTGGCAATGACCTACTGTCGACCTTCTACGCCAAGATGAACAAGGGCGCGCTCAACTTTGAGGAACTTGGCGTGATGCTGGTTTTCTGCTTCGCCCTACTGATGTTGATCAATCGGGTGCCGTCCTTGTTGGCTGGCGTCATCACTGGCAGCGGTTCTGGCGGAGCCGGCAACTTTGGCGCAGGCGCTATTGCTGGGGCGGCAATGGGTGCCGCCGGCATGGCGGCAGCGGCAACCAGTATGGCCGGCGCGGCGGTAATGGGAGGGGTGCAGAACATCGCCGGCGGCGCGCAAGCCCTAATGGCGGCGTGCTCGAAAGCGTCGCAAGACGTGGCCGGTGGTAGCGACATGCTTGCGAACCTGGGTGGGGGCAGTTCGTCGGATAGTGGCCGATCGTCGGGTGTTGGCAGCGCAAGCCCGCTGGCGGCCGCGATGGACACCGGTTCGGTCAGTGGCAGGTCGTTTGGTGGCGGCACCTCACACGCCGGCAAGTCGGACGCCAGGCAAGCAACCCCCAGGCAGGGCGGAACGCCGGGCCAGGCGCAATCGGGCGGCATGGTTTCGGCAGTGGCCAAGGTCGGGAAGGTCGCGGCAGGCACTGCGGCAAATCTGGCGCAAGGCACCTGGGACGTGGCGAAGACCAAGACCGGCGAAATGAAGGATGCCGCGATGGATCGCATCAGCGAAACGACGGGTGGCAAGATCGCGGCGGCCATCAAGGCCAGGAGCAACCAGAAACCGGCATTCGGCAGCGACAGCCTGGCAAGGGCCGAGGACAAATCGGTGGACGCTGAATCAGAAGTCGCCGCATTCCGTGACCGCGCCGCCCGATCTTCTTGAAAGGAGCATCCCCGATGAAAAACAACAGCGTTCCCACTCCGTTCGCCCTGGTGATCGCAGCCGTAATCACGGCACCCGCCGGCGCCCATGAGGTGCTGACCGGCGATACCCGTCTGGCGTGCGAGGCCACCTTATGCCTGGCGGCGGGCTCCCGGCCAAACGAGTGCTCGCCGTCGCTCTCGCGCTATTTCAGTATCCACAAGCGGAAGTGGTCGGACACCGTGCAAGCGCGCGCCAACTTCTTGAGCCTGTGCCCGGCGTCGGACCAGACTCCGGAAATGCGCTCGCTGGTGAGCGCCATGGCGAACGGCGCGGGCCGCTGCGACGCG
>DPSD01000730.1 GCA_003538495.1 Accumulibacter sp. | reverse complement strand
GGCTATGAGCGCATCCCCGGCAAGCCGGATGAGCGCGTCGCCGCCTATCGCAAGATGAAGGCCGCGGCCGCCAACGGCAAGCCCGCCGCCCAGGCCGCTATGCCACTTGACGACCCCGACGCCCAGGCCGCGGCCGTGGCGACGGCGCGGGGCGAACTGGATTAACCGCATGAGCACCGGGGCCGGGACTGCCAACCGGCCCCACAGGAGATGAGACGTGGACAATAACGAATTGGATTGGCTGGAATTGGCGAGAGAGGCGGCTGAGACCTCGGCAGACTACCGCGACCGGGAAGGGGAGTACTACCACAGCATCGGCAGGGAATGGGCAGAAATCGCGACTATTAGGGCGCGGATCGCCCAGGCCGCCGCCCTGGCCGCGATTGCCGAATCTATGACCGCTATCGTGGACAAGCTCGACAGCATTGCAACGGAGATCGGGGCGACTAGCCCGAACCTGTAACATGACCAACAACCACTGCCCCGTGCGTGACGGAACTCTCCCCTCCGGCCGGCCTCACTCCTGCCCGGCTCAAGCCGCTTTCTCCTCCCGGCGGCCGACGGCGGGGCGGTGGGAACCAAAACCATGAAACGACGAATCGAGGCCATCGCCAACCCCACGCCGCTCTATCGCACCGATCCGGCTTACCCTGGCGTCCCCCTCGCCGAGCCGGGCGAGGTCGCCGGCCGCACCACCAGCCGCGCCACGGTCGATTACGACACCTACGTGCTGCGCTACGCCGCCCGGCAGCGCGGCCACGTCCTGCTGGCAACGGCCGGCGTTATCCTCATCCTGGGCGCGGGCATCTACCTGCCCGACGGCCCGGCCATCATCGTCCTGATCGCTCTGGGCATCGGCGCTATCATGGCCGGCGGGGTGGGTTTCTTCATCGCCGCCGGTGCGCATGACACCTACACCCAGCACCTGGCCGTCTCGGTCTCGGAGACCTACCACACGCGCCCGGCCGCGCCGCCGGCCACCGTTCGCCCGTTCGTCGTCTCGGCCAACGGCGACGGCCGCACAACAAACACCGGCCGGCTCGACTTCACGCCGCAGGTCTGGCAAGCGCTATTCGACCGCGCCCTTGCCAACGGCGGCTTCATCAACCGCGACGACGTAGCCAAGCGAGTGTTGCCGCGGCGCTGGTACTACGGTGAAGGCTACGGCCAGCTTCTAGAAGAGTTGACGCGGCTGAAATTCATCGACGCGCGCAACCGCCTCACGCCCGCCGCCCTGGCCTGGTACGAGCAGCAAATCCCCCTCCCCCTCGCCGCTCTCCCCACCCGTCCGCGCAATGGACGGACGGACGAGCGCACGGACGGGGCGGACGGGGCAGAGTGGGGGGAGCAATGAACGATTTCAATACCGACCCGGCCGCCGAAATCAAGCGTTTGAAAGCTCAGGAAAAGGCCAAGCTAAACCCGGCCGCGTGGCCCGCGCCGGTCAAGGCGAAGAAGTGGCCCCAGGCCAACGCCGCCAAGAAGAAATGGCCCGCCGCGCCCGATTGATCGAAACTAAAAAAGGCCCGGCCGCAAGTGTGGCGGCCATTGGTGGAAGATGTTGAATATGCACCGTGGCAGCAAGGCGGCGTGTCTCGGTCGGAGATTATCCACGCTCTGTTCTACATTGCCGGTGCGCTACTCTTCATCCTGTTGACCGAGGTGCTATGAAACAGCTAACCATCTGCATAGCAGACGACGTATATGACGCCCTAGCATACCTGGCGCAAACGCAATACCGGACACCGGAAGAGCAGGCTGCCTATTATCTCCTGCGGGTTATGGCCGACAGCGGTCGGATTAAGTCGATTGACGAGCGCAAGGCCGACATCGAGGCCCGGTTGCGCGAATTCAGCGCCCGGCGCGAGGAGGCGAGGAGGCAATGAATCTATGATCTTCAACGCTCTACACGAGGCCGCCCAGCGCGGCGAATTACTGTTAGTTGACGGCGGCATGTGTCACTTCCACCTACGCCGTGACGGTGTACTGACCATCCGCGAGATCATCGTGCTGCCCGACCGGCAGGGGCAGGGCATCGGCCGCGCCATGCTCGACCAACTGCGGGCTGTGCCCGGCGCGCGCGTCATCCGCGCCAAATGCCCTGCTGAACTCGCGTCCAATCATTGGTATCAGGCGATGGGTTTTACCGCCGCCTACGTTGACCAAACGAAAGCGGGCGGCCGTCTGTACGTTTGGGAGTTGGCGCTGTGAACCGCTTCTACAACACCCTGGCCGCCCTGGCGGTCATCCTCACCCCCGTTGCCATGATGACCGCCTTCGGCTGGTCAGCCTACACCGCGATTCTGGCCCAGACCGGCGTACCCGCGCTGGCTGCTATCTCCGGCCTTGCCACCGCCGCCGCCGTCGAAGCGGTCGGCATTGTGGCCGGCGAAACCGCGCTGTGGTTCCACGCACAGAAGGATCGGCGCTGGTGGACGGCCGGGGCCATCCTCGCGCTCTACGTCGCCTTCGGCCTGGTCATCCTGCGCGGCACGCCGCTCGCGCTGCTGCCCGTCCTGGCCGGCGCGGTCTACGTGCTGGTCGGCCTGCGCGCCCAGGCCGCGCGAGAGGCAACAGCCGCCAACGGCCATGCCCAGGACGCGACCGCCTGGGAGCGCGAGCAGTGGCGCATACAGCAGGCCGACAGGACAACGATCAAGCTGGCCCGTCAGCAAGCAGAAGCAAGCAGCCTGCAAGCAGCCCCGCTTGCAAGCAGCAACGGCCACCACCCGGCCGCAAGCGTCAGCTTGTACCAGTGCAAGCAGTGCAAGGAGCGATTCGCCACGATGCAAGCCCTGGGCGGCCACGTTCGGGCAGCACATAGAGAGCAAGGCAAAACGAGTGATGCAAGCGCCGCCTGAGTGCGGCAAAAAGGAAAAGCGATGGACGAAAAACAGGTACAACGAGGGTGGGGACAGCCGGGCAATTCTAAGAAATGGCACTATTTCATTGGAGGTATGTCATTGTGCCGTAAATGGATGTACGGCGGTTCGTTAGCAGGTGCTCGTCCAGGCGCTACTCAACGTGCGCGACTGGCTCAAGACGTTGGTCACGCAACAGACCTTCCAGCCGGCCACGGTGAATCCGTTGGTGACCTACATGCTGCTGGACAGCGGCCACACCATTGGCGAGGAGATGGCCGTCCGCGGCCGGTTGCCGGAACTTGGCGCGGGCGATGTAGTCGATGCCGAATTCAGCGAAAACTAAGCGCGGTTTGTATAATGCCTATTAATCTAAGTATGGCCCGGCCTGGAGAACCGGGCCATTCTCTTTTACCCCTACCCCACATAAACGCGGGCCGATGCAGGAGGGGACACCGGCCCGCGTGGTCAACGCCCGAAGGCGATAAACCCGTTAGAGACAATCAATCCGCAGCCGGCCCAGCCGGCCCACGTCCGGCCGCATCTCGGCAATAGCCGACCAGCGCGGCGAGTTTCCGTCCTGGTGCGCCCTTTCCCAGGCAACCAACCCCCAGTTTTCAGCGTACCAGTACCGCTCCCCGCCTTGCTCCCAGCGCAGCTCGACCACATCCGGCAGGCTCATCAGCGTCCTGAACGTGTACTGCTCATGCCGGGCCACGAGCGTTATCGTATCCGTCACGTCGCCGCTATAAGCTGCGAGCGGGGCGCAGTCGTGCGTCTGGTAGAATTGCACGCGTTTTTGGCGGGTAAACGATTCGCCAACCCGCATCCACCGCCTGACCCACGGCGCGCCAAACAGCCGATAGAATCGGCCGCCGCCGGGCGAGGTATCGACATCGCGGCCAATCAGGTCGCCGGCCACAATGAACTCCTCCCAGTTCACGACGCTTAGATCACCCCAGGCCTTGACCTGGTAAAACCTATCGCCCTCGGTCTGGGTCTGGAAGACTTCGCTGCCGCCGTCGGCGTTCGTCACCCGGTAGGCGCGGCCGTCGCCGCGCAGATAGCCGAGCAAGTCAACCCCGCCCGTCGGCGGCACTTCCCGGCCGCCGACCACGACCGGCACGTAGACCACATCGCCCGGCGGCTTGGGCGGGGCGGGCGGCACGTAGGTCGACTGCCAGTTGGCCTCGGCGGCCTGCTTCGCCTTGCGCTT
>DPSD01000664.1 GCA_003538495.1 Accumulibacter sp. | reverse complement strand
GCGACACCGACATCGCCCGTGGTGACTGGGGGTTGGTCAATAGCAGGATGCCCCGCTGCGGACTGATCCAGGACAGTCGATAACGTACCGGCCCGCTCTCGGGGTTCGCAAACTCAAGCCAATCGCCGCGCTGCAGCCCTTCCACCAAGGACTGGGCGTGGTCACTGCGCTCCGAGCGTGGAGGCGCCGTGCCTGGGGAGAGGAAAACCCGTTCCAGATGGGTTTCGCCGCAGTCGATATGTTCGCTGGCGATCTGTGCCGGGACCGGAGCCGCTGCCGGGACCATTGGTCGCGTGCTCGCCGCCGGTGGTGCTGCGCCGCGCAGTACCGCAGCATGGAGAGTGAACAATTGGTCAGTGAGGGCAAGACGGCGATCGTCAGTCACATGCAACTTGTCCAGGCCCTCACAGATTCTGCGAACCAGGGTCGGCAAGCGCGCCGCGAGACGTTTCCGGCTCTGCACATCTGGTTGGGGTTGCACGCTTGCCACCAATTCTCCAACGGTACTCATGGCCACCCCCCAGGCGATGTCGTCGCCGCTCAGATGGTGCCGAATGAGCAGCTTGCGCCATTCATGATTCAGCAGATCGGTCACGGCAGAAGGCAGCGGCGTGGCCAGCCAGTTCGCGAGAACCTGATCGGCGGCCAGGGCGGCCAGTTCGCGCTGCTCCTGTTCAGCGACGAGTGGAGCCGCCTGGACTGCACGGTCATCGGCGGCGGTTTCCTGTCCTTCGAGGAAAGCGTCCAGTTCAACACAGAGCAGATCGAACAGACTGGTATCCTGAGTGAACTCGTTTTGCAGCCGTTCGACGATTTCCGCGATACGCGCGTACAGCGGATCATCGTGACCCGCCTGTGGACCGCAGCGAACGGCTGCCCGCGAAATGCCGTCCAGCAGACGCCGGGCCGGATGTGCTTTGCTGGAAAAGAAGGTCCTGTCGAGCATCGCAACCTTCAGCACGGGAATCTGTAAGCGTCCAACCAGCACCTTGATCGGATCGGCGACGGAAGCATCGTCGAAAATGAAGTCGAACAGGGTCGCGATGATATCGACCGTCACCGCTTGCAGATAGTCAAGACTCTGGCCGGTGTCACTGGCGCGAAAATCCCGCAGCACGTTGGGCATCAAAATGTCTGCGCTCGGGGCCGGTACCGCCCCTTGCAGGGTATGCAGAGCAGCCATGACCTGCTCCATCGCCACGGCCATCTGGCCAGGGGTGCCTCCCTGCGGAGATACGCCGGCGGCTGGACCGCCGCTCTGGGTAGCCGGCATTGGCAAAGCAACGGCAGTACCTCCGCCATCTGTGGACGGCGGAGCCACAAGTTTTTGCAGGAGAGCAAACAGATCGGCAGATTCGGTAGTGTTTTCGGTATCTTTCTCGTTCGACTGCTTCTTGTCGGCAGTCGATGCCGAGTAACTGCGGCGTAGCTTCGGAAGTACGCCACGGCCAGCCAGGAAGAGGTTCAGGTCATGGATCGTTGGACCAAAGAGGTCGACTGCATAATTCTCCATGGCATGCAGGAGTTCAAGTTGCGCCATTCCGACCACTCCTGCGTCCACGAGTGCCTTGTCCAGCGCCTGGGCGATGAGATCCTCGATGAGCCCTTGACTTTCCGTCTGACCACAGAGAAAGGCGAGCCGATGACCGGCGCCAAACAGGTCTTCGTCGCAAGCACTTTGCAGGCGGGAGGCGATTGCCTTGACCGCCAGCTCCTGGTCCATTGCGCCGAAATCGAGCAATTGCAGCTCCGTCGGTTCGCTGATGGCGCGAGATGCCTTGGCTTTGTCAGCAGGCTGGAGCCGTGATTCACACAGTTTCAACCATGCGCTTGCCAGACAACTTTCAAGGAGCTGTGCCTTTTCATGGAGCACGTCTCGTGTGCCGTAATACAGCTCCCGCTGCAAGCGTCCAGCCGCGGCGTCGCCGCGGGCTAGGAGCTCCTCCTCGAGTCGGGGAAGCAAGGAACGCAGGGCAGCGCAAAGCTTTTGAGCCATGAGGTCGCGTGCCTTGACGAGGGTCTGGGGACGATCGAGCTCGGTGGTCGACCCCCGGGCTGCTTCAGGAAACCGGATTACGTTGTCAACAGGAACTAACATCGCCAATTCTCCTTGCCGCTAGGGCCAAAGCGTGGTGCCAAACCTGCTGGACGATAGCGCAGAAGCATGGATGACGCGGCAAGCAACCGCCTCGGAAACCGACGGATCCATCTCGGACAGAGAACTCATACTGAAGATTCGTGTGTTCGGATTTTGCTTCGGTTAGCTTGGTGGTCTCAACATCATCGATTTGCGTTTGGGCACCAAATAACACGCCTTCAATCTATAGCAAGAACTTTGATAAAGCAAGGTGCTTGCAAGGGTGTCCCCTTTTTCGGTGGATGGTTTCAGCCGCCGGCAGGCAGCCAAAAAAAGCCCGCACAAGGCGGGCTTTCCGAAAAGCTGCGAGGATGGATCAGCGATCGCCGTAGCTACGGCGGCCACCGCTGGCGCCACCACCGGATTTCGCGGAGTCGTGGTAGGACGGGCGTGCTGCGCCGTCGCGTCTCGGAGCGGACGGTTTGCTGAAGCGACTGTCGGCTTGTCCGGCGGGCTGACCAAAGTTGCGCTTCTCGCCACCCTTCCAGGCGGGTTTGCTGGTCGGACGAGGATTCGCCGAAGGGGCGCGACGCGTCGGCTCGTGACCGGCAACGACTTCGACCGGAATCATCTGCTTGGTGAAACGCTCGATCTTCCGGACGTTGAACTGCTCGGCGTGATGGACCAGCGAGATCGCCAGACCGCTGCGGCCGGCACGACCGGTACGGCCGATGCGATGCACATAGTCTTCGGCAGCCTTTGGCAGGTCGTAGTTGAAGACGTGCGTGATCGTTGGTACATCGATGCCGCGGGCGGCGACGTCGGTGGCGACGA
>DPSD01000164.1:2785-2921 GCA_003538495.1 Accumulibacter sp. | reverse complement strand
CGCCGATGAACAGCCAGTCGGCTTTCACGTCGCCGACACCGAGCACCGCCTGCCGTCGCGCCTGACAGAGCCCGCAGGCGCGACAAGCGGTAACGCTTTGCTGCAACTGCTCCCAGCCCATGGCGGCGATCGCCGC
>DPSD01000164.1:0-2454 GCA_003538495.1 Accumulibacter sp. | reverse complement strand
TGGGCGGCCGCCGCCGCGCCTGCCATGCCCTCCTGGCGACGATCATCGGCCGCAGGCGTGCCCAACGCCTCCTGCGTCGCGCTTTCGACCGACGCCTGCGCGCGCAAACACCACTGTCGTCCGAGCCCCATCTCGCGCAACAGCTCGGCACGCGTCAGGCCCTGGTATCCGGGATAGCGGGCGCTCATGCGGTGTTCTCGGTCAGTGCATGCCGCAGCACCAGCGCATCCTCGCGGCCCATTTCGGCCTCGTAGTAGGCGCGCCGCACGCCGATCTCCTGAAAACCGAAATGCCGGTACAGCGTCAGCGCCTTGCCGTTTGACGGCCGCACCTCGAGCAATAGCGTCGTCGCTCCTCCCCGGCGGGCTCCCGCCATCGCGTGGCGCAGCAGGCGGGCGCCGAAGCCCATCCCCTGGCGTCTCTCGGCAACACTGAGGTTGAGCAAGTGGGCTTCATCGAGAGCCAGCATCAGCACGTAGTAGCCGACCAGCTGGCCAGCAACCCGGCACCCCCAGCTGCTGTAGCCGGCGGCGATCGAGTCGACGAAATTGCCACGCGTCCAGGGAAACGGATAAACGCTTTGTTCGACTTCCAGCATCTGGTCGATGTCGCCATGGCCTGTCGGCAGGATCTCCACCCGCGGAGAGAGAACGGCGCTCACGCCTTGCCACCGGTGGCCAGGCGTTCGGCAACCGTCAACGCGACCTTGTCGCGCACGTACAGCGGCGCCGCGTCGGCCGCATCGACGGTTTCGCCGCGCCCCAGGCACGCCGCAGCGAGGCGGGCGACGGCGCCGGCATCCGGCATCAGTTCGGGCTGCCACGCCCGCACGCAGCTGGCCAGGCGATCGTGCAACTCCGGGTAAGCCGCCAGTCCATTGCCGCAGGCCAGCCAATCGGCCGAGTCGGGAACCGACGCCTCCGACGGCCGGCACAAGACCACCGGAGCCAGAGGCATGCCGTCGGCGAACAGGGCGTAATAGACCTCGCCCATGCGCGCGTCAAGCGCCACGATCACCCGTTGACCGGCGCTCGCCAGCGCCATGGCGTCCAAGGTGCCGACCGGAATGACCGGCAGCTCGTGCGCGACGGCCAGGCCCTGGGCGACGCCGCAGGCGACGCGCAGACCGGTAAACGAACCCGGGCCAGCGGCGAAGGCGAGCGCCTGCAGGTCGGCAAAGCGCAGGCCTGCTTCGCGCATCGTCGCCTGGATCAGCGGCAGCAGCGTCTCCGAGTGCGAAACGCCGACCGGGCAGTGACGCCGCAACACCTCGCCGTCGCGCCAGACGGCGATGCTGCCCAGCTCGGTGGAGGTCTCGATGGCAAGCAGATTCATGCGCCGCATTTTACCCGTCCTGGTCGCCGCCGTCGCCTGTATGCGCTAGCGCGAGCCATCGCCATACCCGCTTGCCAACGCCGCTGGAAGCGTCAGGCGGGGGCCGGCTTTCTGACCCGCGCAGCAAGCCGCAAGCCGCTGCTGGTCGCCGGTTTGGCCGCTCGGGGCCTTTGCCGATACAATGGGAGGGAATAGAAGGGCTCCTGCGGACGCGATGGGATGGCGTTCGATCTCACAACCACAGCATTGAAAGTGTCGCGATGAAAGTACTGCTATTGACCCGGGAATACCCTCCCAACGTGTACGGCGGAGCGGGCGTGCATGTCGAGTATCTGGCTGACGAACTGGCCCGGCTGATGCACGTCGAAGTGCGCTGTTTTGGTGATCAGGACACCGTCAGCGGCGGTGTGCGGGTCAAGGGCTACCCGTTCGGCAAGGGCAGTTTCGCACACGTCGACAAGAAACTCAGTGGCGCGCTGGATACCTTCGAGACCAACCTCGAGACCTTGAGCGAACAGGTCGACGCCGATCTGGTGCATGTGCACACCTGGTACGCCCACCTCGGCGGCATCCTCGCGAAAAATCTGTACGGCATTCCACTGATCCATACCGTGCATTCGCTGGAACCCCTGCGCCCGTGGAAGCGCGAGCAGCTGGGCTGTGGCTACGACATGTCTTCGTGGATCGAGCGCACCTCGCTGAACATGGCTGATGCGGTGATCGCCGTCTCTCAAGGGACCAAGGCCGACATTCTCGAACACTTCGACATCGATCCGGACAAGATTTCCGTCATCTACAACGGCATCAAGGTCGAGCAATACCACCCAACGACCAATGCCAGCGCTCTCGAACAGCACTTCATCGACCCGGAAAAACCGATCGTCCTGTTCGTCGGCAGGATCACCCGCCAGAAGGGCATCCTGCACCTGGTCAACGCGGTCCGCTACATCAACCCCGAGGCACAGGTGGTGCTGTGTGCCGGCTCGCCCGATACCGCGGAAGTGCGCGCCGAGATGGAAGACGCGGTCAAGGCCGTTCGTCACGAAGGCTTCAGAAACCTGATCTGGATTCAGGAGATGCTGAGCAAACCCGAAGTCATCCAGCTCTATTCGCATGCCA
>DPSD01000090.1:3406-4241 GCA_003538495.1 Accumulibacter sp. | reverse complement strand
TGATCGCCGAGGTGATGGTCAATGACGCCGACCGCCCGAAGCAGGGCAACTACCTGTACGGTGCCTTTGGCCGCGACTTCGAAACACTGGACGGCAAGCGCCTGATGATTGTCGGACTGACCGACATGCAGTGGCGCTGCCTGATCAAGGCGACCGGTCTGCACGAAGCGATCGCCGCACTCGGCGCCCGGCTTGGCCTCGACCTCGACGACGAGGGCAATCGCTTTCGCGCCCGCCAGCAGATTGCTGCACTGCTCGAACCGTGGTGCCACGCCCGCACGCTGGCTGAAGCGGCCGCGGTCTTCAATACGCACCGAGTCACCTGGGGCCCTTATCGGAGCGTTCGCCAGGCGATCGACGACGATCCCGACTGCTCGACCGACAATCCGCTGTTCACGATGACCGAACAGCCGGGCGTCGGCGCGTACCTGATGCCGGCGTCGCCGCTCGACTTCGCCGGCTGCCCGCGCCTGCCGGCGCAGCCGGCACCCGCTCTGGGCCAACACACCGACCAGATTCTGCTCGACATCCTCGGCCTCAGCGAAGCGGAAGTCGGTCGTTTGCATGACGACGGCGTGGTCGCTGGACCCGCCTGAAACCGCGACAAACAGAGTTTTCGCTGCCCGCCGAGCCAACCGCCGTCCTTTCACCAGGGAAAATGCCATGAAGCTACCCGTCCATTTCTACAAACCGCTCGCCATCGGCGCGCCACAGCCCCTGCGCGAACTGCCGGTGCGGCCGGAAAGGATGATCCATTTCTTTCCGCCGCACATCGACAAGATCCGCGCCAAGGCACCAGAGACGGCCACCAAATGCGACGTCATGTGCGGCAACC
>DPSD01000090.1:0-3271 GCA_003538495.1 Accumulibacter sp. | reverse complement strand
CTGCGTGAACTGCCGGTGCGGCCGGAACGAATGATCCATTTCTTTCCGCCGCACATCGACAAGATCCGCGCCAAGGCACCAGAGACGGCCACCAAATGCGACGTCATGTGCGGCAACCTGGAGGATGCCATCCCGATCGAAGCCAAGGACGCGGCACGTGCCGGATTCATCGAACTGCTGGCCGGGCACGATTTTGGCGATACCGGGATGTGGGTACGGATCAACGCCTTGAACAGTCCATGGGTGCTCGACGACCTGGCCGAGATCATCAAGCACGTCGGCAACAAACTTGACGTGATCATGATCCCGAAGGTCGAGGGGCCCTGGGACATTCACTTCGTCGATCAGTACGTTGCCCTGCTCGAAGCCAAATACGGCGTCCGCAAACCGATTCTGCTGCACGCCCTGCTCGAGACGGCGCAGGGGGTGACCAACGTCGAGGCGATCTGCGGCGCCAGTCCAAGGATGCACGGCCTGAGCCTCGGCCCGGCCGACCTGGCAGCGTCGCGTGGCATGAAGACCACCCGGGTGGGTGGCGGGCACCCCGGCTACGGTGTTCTGGTCGACGAGGAAGAAGGCAAGAGTCAGCGTGCGTTCTATCAACAGGATCTCTGGCATTACACCATCGCGCGCATGGTCGATGCCGCCGTCGCGCACGGCCTGCGCTCGTTCTACGGTCCGTTCGGCGACCTCAAGGACGAAGCCGCCTGCGAAGCGCAATTCCGCAACGCCTTCCTGATGGGCTGCTCGGGAGCCTGGTCGCTGGCGCCGAACCAGATCGCGATCGCCAAGCGCGTCTTCAGCCCCGACGTCAAGGAAGTGCTGTTTGCCAAGCGCATTCTTGAGGCGATGCCCGACGGCAGCGGCGTCGCGACGATCGACGGCAAGATGCAGGACGATGCCACCTGGAAGCAGGCCCGGGTGATCGTCGATCTGGCACAGCTGGTCGCCCGCCGCGATCCGGACCTGGCGGCCGCATATGGATTCTGACATGAAGACCTCGACATTGAGGATGTTGGCATGAACACCGAGCACCGCGAGGAGCAGCACCGATGAGCGAGAAGACCACCCAGGGCAACTTCTTCGAGGATTTTTGTATCGGGCAGACGATTGCCCATGCGACGCCGAGGACCGTTACCGAGGGCGATGTGGCCCTCTACACGGCGCTGACCGGTAGCCGCTTCGCGATGACCTCGGCCGACACCTTCGCCCACAGCCTCTCGTTCCGGCGTGCGCCGGTGGACAACCTGCTGGCGTTCAACATCGTCTTCGGCAAGACCGTTCCGGACATCTCGCTGAATGCCGTCGCCAACCTCGGCTACGCTGCCGGTCGCTTCGGGCACCGAGTCTATCCGGGCGACACACTCACCGCCGACTCGACGGTGATCGGCCTCAAGGAGAACCGCGATGGCCAGACCGGCATTGTCTATGTGCGCTCGCGCGGGGTCAATCAGCTCGGCCAGATTGCCCTCGAGTACTGCCGATGGGTGATGGTTCGCAAGCGTGATCCGGCGTCGCCGGCCCCGGAAACGGTCGTGCCAGAGCTGCCCGAGGCGATTGCCGCCAGCGATCTGGTCGTACCCGCAGGGATCCGCGTTGAGCGGTACGACACGGCGCTTTCCGGCAGTCCCGACCTGTGGAACGACTATCGGGTTGGCGAACGGATCGATCACGTGGACGGGATGACCATCGAAGAGAGCGAGCACATGATGGCCACCCGCCTGTACCAAAACACGGCCCGGGTGCACTTCAACCAGCACGCCGAGAAGGACGGACGCTTTGGCCGCCGGATCGTTTACGGGGGTTACGTCATCAGCCTGGCCCGCGCACTGTCCTTCAACGGCCTGGCCAATGCCTTCAGCGTCGCGGCGATCAATGGTGGCCGGCATGTTTCGCCAGCGTTCGCTGGCGATACCGTCTACGCCTGGTCGGAAGTGCTCGACACGCTGTCGCTGCCTGGCCGCAATGACCTGGGCGCACTGCGGTTGCGTACCGTGGCGACCAAGGACCGCCGGTGCGCCGACTTTCCCTACAAACTGGCCGATGGCCGCTACGATCCGAGTGTCCTGCTCGACTTCGACTATACGGTCTGGATGCCGAAGCGACCCGGCAGCGGCCGCTCCCCGACACCATCAGCGGCCTGAGCATCCGTCCGCGCTGCAAGCCGGCGCTCCTGCCCCGGCACGAACCCACGGCCGCGCCTTTCCCGAACGACCGGCGGGGCCGCCGGTTTCGCCAGGCAGATTGACTCCGCTGACCAGGAGCGGCGTCATTGTTTTCAATGAACTCGAACTGAGCTATGCTGGCGAGCAAAAACGACAGCGATGTACAACCGAAGTTCAACAATGGAGGAATCATGTTCCAAGTCCGAATACATGGTCGCGGTGGCCAGGGTGTGGTCACCGCTGCCGAAATGTTGTCAATTGCTGCATTCGAGGAAGGTCGCCATGCACAGGCCTTTCCAAGCTTCGGATCGGAGCGCACCGGCGCCCCGGTGGTCGCCTTTTGCCGGATCGCGGACCAGGAGATCCGGCTGCGTGAACCGATCATGGAGCCCGATGCCCTGATCATTCAGGATCCGACCCTGCTGTTCCAGGTGGACGTCTTCTCGGGTCTGAAGAAAGGCGGCTACATCCTGATCAACACCAGCCGTAGCTTCACCGAACTGGGCCTCGGCGATTTCGTCCGTGATTGGCCGAAAGAGCGGCTGTGCACGGTCCCCGCCACCGACCTCAGCCGCAAGCACGTCGGCCGGCCAATGCCCAATGTCCCTTTGCTGGCCGGCTTTGCCGCCGCATCCGGAATCATCCGCCTGGAGTCGGTGATCAAGGCGATCAACGCCAAGTTCTCGGAGAAGATAGCCAGCAACAACATCGCCGCCGCCACCGAGGCCTATCAGTTCGTCATTGACGAGATCGCAGGGGCTAGTCACCAGGAGGCCGCACATGCTTAAACAGACAGAAGGTTCACACGCCGTTGCCGAGGCGGTCGGCCTTTGCCGACCCGAGGTCATTTGCGCCTATCCGATTTCGCCGCAGACGCACATCGTCGAAGGCCTCGGCGAAATGGTCAAGGCCGGGGAAGTCAAGGACTGCGAGTTCATCAACGTCGAATCCGAATTCGCGGCGATGAGCGTCGCCATCGGCTCGTCGGCAACCGGCGCCCGCACCTATACCGCCACCGCTTCGCAGGGCATTCTATTCATGTGCGAGGCGGTCTACAACGCTTCCGGCCTCGGTCTGCCGATCGTGATGACGGTCGCCAACCGCGC
>DPSD01000271.1:13824-14013 GCA_003538495.1 Accumulibacter sp. | reverse complement strand
TGGCCATCGGCGTATCGGCGAGGCCCTGTGAAAGCAGGGCCTCGATCTCGACGTAGATGCTGCCGACCGCGTCAATCACGCTAGCGAGGGCCTGAGCGTCGGTCACCCGACAGTTGCCGTGATAGACCGACGGCAGCCCTCTTTCGCGCAGCAGTTCCTCGATTTGCGGCCGTGCGCCGTGCACCAGCA
>DPSD01000271.1:9907-13565 GCA_003538495.1 Accumulibacter sp. | reverse complement strand
GGCCGTGCGCCGTGCACCAGCACCAATCGCACGCCGAGCGCCGCCAGCAGGTTGACGTCGTAGGCCAGGGTGCGCCCGAGTGGCCCGGCAATCGCCTTGCCGCCAAACGCGACCAGAAAGGTCTTGCCGCGAAAAAGATTTACGTACGGCGCGACCGACCGAAACCAGGCTACGAAGTTGTCAGAACTCGAATTCGCGGACATCTCACGTGGCGGGCGCCGCCTTTTCGCTCGACTGTTCTGCCGTCGCCCCCTTCATCGCCTTGCTCGCCTTGGCCGCAGTCGCTGCGGCAGCTTTCGATTCCTTTGCCGCCACCGCCTTGGCTGCCTTCTGTGTCGCCGGCTTGGCGACTTTTGGCGCCGCTGCCTTGACTTCCTTTATCGGATCGACTTTCAACTCTTTTTCGACGCGCTCGCAGATCGTGCGCAACACCTTGACGCGCGCAAAATACTTGTCGTTGGCCTCAACGATCGTCCACGGAGCGGTCCCGGAGCTGGTGCGCTCCATCATGTCGCAAACCGCTTCATGGTATTGGGCCGCCTTCTCGCGGTTGCGCCAGTCTTCCTCGGTAATCTTGAAGCGCTTGTGCTCGACCTCCGCGCGCCCCTCGAAGCGCTTGAGCTGCTCCTCGTCGCTGATCTGCAGCCAGAACTTGATGACGATGCCGCCTGCGTGCCAGATGTCATGCTCGAAGTCGTTGATCTCGGCGTACGCGCGTGACCAGTCGGCTTCGCTGCAGAAGCCCTCGACGCGCTCGACCAGCACCCGGCCGTACCAGGTCCGGTCGAAAATGGCCACCCGCCCGAGGCGCGGCATGCGGCGCCAGAAGCGCCACAGATAGGGCTTCGCGAGTTCTTCCCGGGTCGGCGCGGCGATCGGGATAATCTGATACTGGCGCGCATCCATGGCCGCGATCAGTCGCCTGATCGCGCCTCCCTTGCCGGCCGCGTCGGAGCCTTCAAAAGCGATGACCAGGGCGCGTTTGGTGAACTCCGGGTGACGCGTCAGCTCCGCCAGGCGCGCCTGCCATTTGGCGAGTTCGGTATCGTAGAGGTCCTTTGCCAGGCTTTGCGACAAATCGAGCGCGCTCAGCACGTCCAGACCGTCGATTCGTGGCGACACCGGTGGCGCCAGCGGCGCACTTGCCTCGCGCTTGTCGAGCAGACGCTTCTGCACCGCATCGAGGATGGTCTTGCCGACGGTCAATGAACGATAACGGTCGTCGGTACCCTCGACGATGATCCACGGTGCCCAGGAGGTGCTGGTCGTGCGCAGCAGATGACCGGCAACCTCCTGCAACTTGTCGTAGGTCTTCAGGCGATCCCAGCTCGCCTTGGTCACCCGCCACTTGGTCAGCGGGTTCGCCTCGATCGATTGCAGGCGCTCGCGCTGCGCTTCCTTGGAAAGGTGTATCCAGAACTTCAGGATCAGCGCGCCCTCGTTGACCAGCATCTCCTCGAACCGGTTGAGCTGGTCCATGCGCTGATCGAAATCGGAGCGCGACATGTCGTTGGTGATCCGCTCGGCAATCGGGTGCGAATACCAGGAACCGGAAAAGATCGCGATTCGCCCCTTCGGCGGCAGCGCTCGCCAGTAACGCCACATCGAGGGGCGCGCCTTCTCTTCGGCGGTCGGCGCGGAGTAGGCGTGCGTCGTCAGGTAACGCGGGTCCATCCACTCGTAGAGGACGTTGATCGTCTCGCCCTTGCCCGACCCGTCGACGCCGCTGACCAGGATGATGACGGGAAAGCTGTCGTTGTCGCGCAACTGCGCCTGTGTTTCGAGCAAGGCGGCACGCAACTTGGGCACCTCCTCGCGGTAAGTTGCCTTGTCGATCTTGTGTCCCAGCTCGGCCGATTCAAACATCAGTCATCTCCTCCTTCAAGTCACCCCACAAAAACTGGATTGCTGCGAGCGCAGCCAGGCCAGCGGTCTCGGTGCGTAGAATACGCGGCCCCAGACGTAACGACAAAAAACCTGCCAACCGGGCCATGACGATTTCCTCGGGTGACAGACCACCCTCGGCACCGACCAGCAACTCAACACGCCCGCCGACGCTCGGTGCCGGCAGACTCGCCAGCGAGTGCCGGCCGGCCGGCGCCAGCATCAGTCTGTGAACGCCCGGTTCGACGCCTCGCGCCAGCCAGTGTTCGAGACTCTCCGGAACGACAACCTCAGGCAAGCGGTTTCGGCCGCACTGTTCGCAGGAAGCAGCGACGATTCCGCGCCAATGTTCGAGCCGGCGAACCGCGCGCTGATCGGCAAGACGCACCACGCTGCGTCGCGAGATCACCGGCACGACACGTTCGACGCCGAGTTCGACCGCCTTCTGCACGGTCAGGTCCATTCTTTCACCGGCCTGAAGCGCCTGCACCAGGGTGATTGAAAGTGGCGACTCCCGCTCGGTGTCGCGCCTTTCGAGGACCTCGACGCGGACCCGCGCACGCTCGCAGCCAACGATTCGCGCAGCATATTCTCCGCCAGCACCATTGAACAGCGTCAGGCCATCGCCATGACGCAGGCGCAGAACCCTGACCGCGTGATGCGCAACCCGCTCCGGCAAATCGGTTTGGGTGCCTGCCGCAAGCGGCATCGGGCAATGAAAACGGGGATCATTCACCATGGTATTATAAAAGTTAAGCGCTTGGATGGTCGTTCTTTGGAGGCGAGTCGCTGATGGCACTCAATACACCAGTGTGTGACTTCGGCTGGCAGGCCGTAGACTTCGAACTCGAGGACACCAGCGGTTTGCGACATACGCCAGCCTCGCTGCGCGGCCCGAGCGGGCTGCTGCTGATGTTCATCTGCAATCACTGCCCCTATGTCAAGGCGGTAATCGACCGGATCTGCCGCGACGCCCGCGAGCTGCAGGCCATCGGCATCGGTGTTGCCGCGATCATGAGCAACGATTCGACCGAATACCCCGAGGATTCCTTTGAAAACATGCAGCGCCTGGCAGTGCGGCTCGACTTCTCTTTTCCCTACCTGTACGACGCGACGCAGAGCGTCGCACGCCAGTACGGTGCCGTTTGTACGCCGGATTTCTTCGGCTTCAACCGCCGCCTTGAATTGCAGTATCGCGGCCGACTCGATGCCAGCGGCCGTCTGCCCGCGGCACCAGATTCCCGACGCGAGCTGGTGCTCGCGATGCGAGAGGTTGCCGAAACAGGACACGGTCCGCGCCAGCAGATCGCCAGCATGGGCTGCTCGATCAAGTGGCGCAGCTGAGTCACGATGAGTGCCCTGGACAACGCGGCACTGCCGACGACCTCGGACAGTGAACTCAAGACGATGCTCGACGCCACCGTCGCGCTGGTCCGCGAGGTCGCGCAGCGGGAAATCATGCCGCGCTTCTTGCGCGTCGTCCACGACCAGCGCAAGGACGACGGATCACTGTGCTCGGAAGCCGACCTCGCCGCCGAGAACTTTCTGCATGAGCGGCTGAAGGAGATTCGCCGCTGCCCGATCATCGGCGAAGAAATGTCGCCAGCGGCCCAGCGCGCCAACTGGCTCGGCGGCAGCGACGACGACGGAGGCCTCTGGTGCATCGACCCCATCGACGGCACCACCAACTTCATCAATGGACTACCCTGCTTTGCCGTCTCGATCGCCTGGATCCGCGCCCGCCGAACCCGGCTGGCGGTGACCTACAACCCGA
>DPSD01000271.1:5070-9568 GCA_003538495.1 Accumulibacter sp. | reverse complement strand
ACCTCAATGGCCGCCGCCTGCCGCTGCGTCAGGTGACCGCCGACATGGGCCGCGCCGTCGGCGGCGTGGACTTCAAGCGGATTCCCAGGCTGCTGGCCGACCGAATTGCCGTCAGCCCGCCGTTCTACTCGCAGCGCAATTTCGGCAGCTCGACGCTCGACTGGTGCAACCTCGCCGCTGGCCGGCTGGATCTTTACCTGCACGGCGGCCAGATGCTCTGGGACTATGCTGCCGGCAGCCTGATCCTGCGCGAAGCCGGCGGTCAAATGTGTACGCTGGCGCACGACGACTATGACGATGAGGACGTCTGGTGCCGCTCGGTGATTGCCGCCCTGCACCCGACCGTGTTCACCAACTGGCGGAAGTGGGTGCGCCAGAACAGCTCGCCGGACGTCGGCTGAAGGCGTCTCACCGGACGTACGAGCGAGCTTCTGCACCCGCCGAAGCGCATGCTTTCTGGCTACTAGCCGGATCAGGCGCGCCTGATCGCCAGTTCGCCAGCGGTCCGCCAACTGGCGGCGAGCTCGGCGGCAATCCGACCCGAGTCCAGCGATACGGCAACGGCCTTGCGCTGCTCGTCACACTGCAAGCCGGCCTGCTGCAACCACTCCCGGCGGTAGTAGGTGCGGCCGTAGCGCTGCCCGGCATCACAGAGCAGGGTAACCACCGAGCCTGATTCGCCTCGTGCGCGCATCTGGTCCATGCACGCCAGCGCGGCGATCAGATTGGTTCCGGTCGAAGCACCCACCCGACGACACAGGCGCACCGATAGCTCGTGCATCGCGGCCACCGACCAGACATCGGGCACCTTGACCATGGCGTCGATGACCTGCGGCAGGAACGAAGCTTCGACGCGCGGCCGGCCGATGCCCTCGATTCGCGAGCCCTCACGCAGGCAGAGGTCGGGTTTGCGGCTGAGGTAGTGCTCGAAGAACACCGAAAACTCGGCATCCGCCGCGCAGACGCGGGTTGGCCACGCGCAGTAGCGGACGTAGCGACCGAGCGTCGCGACCGTGCCGCCGGTGCCGGCGCTGGAAACCAGCCAGCTCGCAACAGGGTGCTTCTCAAGCCTCATTTGCTGAAAGATGGACTCCGCGATGTTGTTGTTGGAACGCCAATCGGTGGCACGCTCGGCGTAGGTGAACTGATCCATGTAATGACCATCGACTTCGTCGGCCATTCGCTGTGACTCGCTGTAGATGCTCATCGGGTCGCCGACCAAGTGGCAGCGACCGCCCTGGAATTCAATCGCCGCGACCTTTTCCGGCGAGGTCGAGGCCGGCATGACGGCGACGAAGGGCAGCCCGAGGAGGCGGGCGAAATAGGCCTCTGAGATGGCTGTCGAGCCACTGGACGCCTCGACCACCGTACTGCCCTCGCGCAGCCAGCCATTGCACAAGGCGTAAAGAAACAGCGAGCGCGCCAGTCGGTGCTTGAGACTACCGGTCGGGTGGCTCGACTCGTCCTTCAGATAGAGGTCGATGCCCGGAAAACCTTTGAGCGGCAAGGGGATCAGGTGGGTATCGCTGGAGCGCTGGAAATCGGCCTGGATGCGGCGGATAGCGGCCAGCACCCAGTTTCGGTCACCTTGCTGAACGGGCGCAGGCGGGATATTCATGCGTGCAGCTTAGCAGCCGACAGGCGGCCGTCAATCGCCGTGATGGTGGAGTATCGTACAGCTACGCACCGCGCCGGCAGAACGACGGCGCGTGTGCTATGCGACTTTTTCGGGTAAACTATACTAAATTACTCAGGTATCCATTGAAGGAGCTTTGGCAAATGGCTGTAACGAAAGAAGCCGTACACGCGGCACTGAAGGATTTGATCGATCCCAACACCCAAAAAGACTATCTGTCGACGCGTGCGGCGAAAAACATCAGGGTAGAAGGTTCAGATGTCTCGCTCGACATCGAACTCGGTTACCCGGCCAAGTCGCAGCTCGACGAAATCCGTCGGGCCGTAATCGACAAATTGCGGACGGTGCCCGGCATCGGCAATGTCAGCGTCAATATCGGCGTCAAGATCGTCGCCCACACCGTGCAGCGTGGCCTCAAGCCACTGCCGGGAGTGAAGAACATCATCGCCGTGGCCTCCGGCAAGGGCGGCGTCGGCAAGAGCACGACGGCGGTTAACCTGGCGCTGGCGCTGGCTCAGGAGGGCGCCACGGTGGGTCTGCTCGACGCCGACATCTACGGCCCTTCGCAGCCGCAAATGCTCGGCCTGACCGGTCAGAAGCCCGAATCCGAAGACGGCACGTCGATGGACCCGCTGCGCGCACACGGCTTGCAGGCGATGTCGATCGGCTTCATGATCGACGTCGATTCGCCGATGGTCTGGCGTGGCCCGATGGTGACCCAGGCGCTCGAACAATTACTCAAGCAGACCAATTGGGACGATGTCGATTATCTGGTGGTCGACATGCCGCCGGGAACCGGCGACACGCAGCTGACCCTGGCGCAGAAGGTGCCCGTCACGGGCGCGGTGATCGTCACCACGCCGCAGGACATCGCGCTGATCGACGCGCGCAAGGGACTAAAAATGTTCGAAAAGGTCGGCATCCCGATTCTCGGCCTGGTGGAGAACATGAGCACCCACATCTGTTCGAAGTGCGGCCACGAGGAGCACATCTTCGGTCAGGGCGGCGGGGCCCAGATGTGCGCCGACTACGACACCGAGTTCCTTGGTTCGCTGCCCCTGGAACTCTCGATTCGCCAGTTGACCGACTCGGGGAAACCCACCGTGGTCGGCGCGCCGGACTCACGGGCCGCCGAGATCTACCGGACGATAGCGCGCCGGATAGCGGTCAAGGTCGCCGAGCGCAGCCGCGACATGAGCGCCAAGTTCCCAAGCATCGTGGTCCAGAACACCTGAGAGCAGGCAGCGGGCCGGACCAATGCCGACCTATCGCAGGCGTTTAGAGGCACCCGCTTCCCGGCGATCAGGCGAGGCTGCGGACTAACAACGCTGGCGGTTCCGCGGCAGCCGCGCAAGGGCCGAGAGCCTCGTCGCGTGGCCGACTGGCGTGCCGCCGCCGTAGCGCCCGCCTGGAATCGGCGTCGGAAGCGGTTTCTTCCCTTGCCCGGACGCCGTAGAATGAGCGCCTTTCCGGTATTGTCGGAATTCGGGTGACCAGCGATGTCGATCAAGTCTGATAAATGGATCCGCCGCATGGCGGCAGAGCACGGCATGATCGATCCCTTCGAGGCCAATCAGGTGCGCGAGATCGATGGCCGCCGGATCGTCTCCTACGGCACTTCGAGCTACGGCTACGATATCCGCTGTTCAGACGAATTCAAGCTGTTCACCAACCTCAACTCGACGATCGTCGATCCGAAGAACTTCGACCCGAATTCATTCGTCGAGGTCAAGAATGACTTCTGCATCATTCCACCGAACTCCTTTGCCCTGGCGCGGACGGTCGAATACTTCCGCATTCCGCGTAGCGTGTTGACCGTCTGCCTCGGCAAGAGTACCTACGCGCGTTGCGGCATCATCGTCAATGTCACGCCGTTCGAACCCGAGTGGGAAGGCTACGTGACGCTGGAATTCTCGAACACGACGCCGTTGCCGGCAAAGATATACGCCAACGAGGGCATCGCGCAGGTTCTCTTCTTTGAAGCCGACGAGGAGTGCGAAACGTCGTACAAGGATCGAGGCGGCAAGTACCAGGGCCAGGTCGGCGTGACCCTGCCGAAAATGTGACCCCGTGCGGGACGCCTGCGCGGCTGGCGGGACACCAGCCGCCAGCGGTCGCACCACGATCCCGTGCTGATGCTGCAGCTTCTCCCTCTTGATTTCGTACTGGACTGGCCATGCATTTCGCTTTCCCGGTAATCATCATCGACAAGGACTACCGCTCGGAGAACACCGGCGGACTGGGTATCCGGGCGCTGGCCAAAGCGATCGAGAAGAAGGGCTTCGAAGTCCTCGGGGTGACCAGCTACGGTGACCTGACATCCTTCGCGCAGCAGCAGAGCCGCGCCTCGGCGTTCATCCTGTCGATCGACGACGACGACTTCCGCGACGGCAAGGCCGACGACACCGTCGCCAGCCTGCGCGCCTTCGTCAAGGAAATACGCTGCCGCAACGAGGACATCCCGATCTTCCTTTACGGTGAAACGCGAACCTCGGGTCACATCCCGAACGACGTCCTCCGCGAGTTGCACGGTTTCATCCACATGTTCGAGGACACGGCCGAATTCATCGGCCGTTACGTCATCCGTGAGGCCAAGACCTACCTTGACAGTCTGGCACCGCCGTTCTTCCGTGCCCTGACGCATTACGCCGAGGACGGCTCGTATTCGTGGCACTGCCCGGGGCACTCAGGAGGCGTCGCTTTCCTGAAGAGCCCTGTGGGCCGCATGTTCCACCAGTTCTTCGGTGAAAACATGCTGCGCGCCGACGTCTGCAATGCCGTCGAGGAACTCGGCCAACTGCTCGACCACACCGGTCCGGTCGCCGCCTCGGAGCGCAACGCGGCGCGCATCTTCAACGCCGA
>DPSD01000271.1:0-4806 GCA_003538495.1 Accumulibacter sp. | reverse complement strand
AACAAGATCGTCTGGCACTCGACGGTCGCGCCCGGCGATGTCGTGGTCGTCGACCGCAACTGCCACAAATCCGTACTTCACTCGATCATCATGACCGGTGCCATCCCGGTGTTCCTGATGCCGACCCGAAACCACTACGGGATCATCGGGCCGATTCCGAAAGAGCAGTTTCGCTGGGAGAACATCCGCAAGAAGATCGAGGCGCACCCTTTCGCGCGCGCGGTCACCGCCAAGCCACGGGTACTGACCATCACCCAGAGCACCTACGACGGGATCCTCTACAACGTGGAGGAAATCAAGGAAATGCTCGACGGCGCAATCGATACCCTGCATTTCGACGAAGCCTGGCTACCACACGCCGCTTTCCACGAGTTCTATGGCGATTACCATGCCATCGGCGCTGATCGGCCGCGCTGCAAGGATGCGATGATCTTCTCGACACAATCGACGCACAAGCTGCTGGCCGGCCTCTCGCAGGCGTCACAGATTCTGGTCCAGAACTCGGAGGGGCGAAAACTCGACCGCGACATCTTCAACGAGGCCTATCTGATGCACACCTCGACCTCGCCGCAATACGCAATCATCGCCTCCTGCGACGTGGCAGCGGCGATGATGGAAGCGCCGGGCGGAACGGCTCTGGTCGAGGAATCGATTGCCGAAGCGCTCAACTTTCGACGCACGATGCGCAAAGTCGAGCAGGAGTGGGGTGCCGACTGGTGGTTCAAGGTCTGGGGGCCCGACGACCTCTCGGAAGAGGGAATCGAAGAGCGTGCGGCGTGGATTCTCAAACCAGGCGAACGCTGGCACGGCTTTGGCATGCTGGCCGAAGGTTTCAACATGCTCGACCCGATCAAGGCCACGGTGATCACCCCCGGGCTTGATGTTGATGGCGATTTTGCCGACTGGGGAATCCCGGCGGCAATCGTCACCAAGTACCTGGCGGAGCACGGAATCATCGTCGAAAAGTGCGGCCTTTACTCATTTTTCATTATGTTTACCATCGGCATCACCAAGGGTCGCTGGAACACGATGGTCACTGAACTGCAGCAGTTCAAGGATAGTTACGACCAGAACCTGCCGCTGTGGAAGGTCATGCCGGAGTTCCTGACCAAGAACCCACGCTACGAGCGGTACGGGCTGAAGGACCTGTGCAAGCAGATTCACGGCATCTACGCGGCCAACGACGTGGCGCACCTGACCACCGAGATGTATCTCTCGGACATGGAGCCGGCGATGAAGCCGACCGACGCCTTTGCCAGCATGGCGCACCGCGAGATCGACCGCGTCCCGATCGACGACCTGGAAGGGCGGATTACCAGTACCTTGCTGACGCCCTATCCGCCCGGGATTCCGCTGCTGATCCCCGGTGAGCGCTTCAACGCCACAATCGTTCGTTATCTGCGCTTCGCGCGAGACTTCAATGAGCGTTTTCCAGGCTTTGAAACCGACGTCCATGGCCTGGTGAAAGCGCTGGTCAACGGCAAGGCGGTGTACTCGGTGGATTGCGTTCGCTGAGGTTGCCGAGGCGCTTTTTTCGCTACCGGGGCGGACACCCCCGACCATGACCAGTCCCGCCCGACCCCGGCTGGATGATTGGCCGCTGCAGCGGCAATTGCCACTGCTGCAGCTGTTGGCCAGGAGCGAGCGACGCCGTCCCGGTCAGGGTGCTGGGGAAGCGGCCGCATCTGCGGCAGAAGAGTCCTCTACCAGGCGAACGACACCGTCGGCACCCAGGGCCGTGTCTTCGAACTTCAACAGCGTGATCCGGTGGTTGTCCATCTCGAGTACGGTCAGTCGGCCACCCTCTAGCTCGACCGAATCGCCAAGTTTTGGCACGTTGCCCAGCTTCTTGTAGAACAGTCCCGCGAGAGTGACGTAGTCGTCGTCCAGGGGAAACGGAAAGTCGAGCAGCGACTCCAGGTCGGTGACCCGCATCGACGCGTCGATCTCGTACTGGCTACCGAGGAGCTTTCTCACTCGCCGCCCCTGGCGAGTGAACTCGTCCTCGTACTCGCCAACGATTTCCTCGAGGATGTCTTCGAGGGTGATGATCCCTTCGGTCCCACCGTATTCGTCGATGACGATCGCCATCTGCTGGCGACTGTGCTTGAATTCCTTGAGCAGATCGCTGAGCGACTTGCTGTTCGGGACGATGAACGGCGCCTGCGCGAACTCGCTGACCGGTCGCCGGCTGACCTCTTCAAGGGTCTGGCCGCTGCTTTCGGCCATGACTGTCAGCAGCTCCTTGATCGCCACCACGCCGGTGATCCGGTCGAGACTCTTGTCGCAGATCGGAAAGCGCGCGTGCGGCACGTCGCGGAAGACCCGCAGAGCGTCGGCGAGCGTGTCTTCCTGGGTCAAGGCCCGGATCCGCGTCCGCGGGATCATCGCCTCGCGTACCGTGTGTTCGTCGAGCTTGAACACGCCGCGAATCATCTGCGTTTCCTCGGGTGCCAGCGTACCGTCCTTCTCGCTCGCCGAGAGAATCATGCGGATTTCCTCGACCGACATCGTGAAGTGACTCTCCCCATGGCCTTCCAGGTTCTGCTGCCCGAAGAGCCTGAGCAGAGCGTTCGAGGACATTTTCATGACGTGGATCAGCGGTTTGAAAGTCAGGTACAGCACGTTGATCGTACCGCCAACGGCCATGCTCAATTGCTCGGCCTTGTGGAAAGCCAGGACCTTTGGCGCCAGCTCGCCGGCGACCACGTGCAGGAAGGAAATGACGATAAAGGCAAAGACATACGACATGGTATGCGCTGCCTTGATCAGCGCCGGGCTGTCGCCGAACAGCGCGAAGATGGCGACGAAGGTCGAATCGGTCAGCGTGCTGATCGTCTCCATGCCGACGGCGCCCAGGCCGAGCGAGACCAGGGTGATGCCGACCTGGGTCACCGAGTAAAAGCGCTCGGGTTCGTTGTGCAGCATCTCGACCCTTGCCGCGCGCTTGTCACCCATCTCGGACAACTGCTTGATGCGGCTGCGACGCGCCGACGAAATGGCGATCTCGGAGCCGACAAAAAAGGCATTGCCGGCAATGAAGACCAGAATTAGTACGAGATTAAGATAGATAGTCATCTGTTCCATGCAAAACCCTCCCGTGTTCGCAGCAATAGAGAAACTCCAGCGGCCGCATCCGACCACCGAGCGCAACGACCGGCCCGCCCCCCGGGCAAGCGCCAACACTGCACATTTCCTGCCTTTTTGGCCTTGTTTTCCCGTATGGTCGCCGCTGCGCGCGAATAGTACGCCATTTATGCGCAAACTCCGCCTTTTCGGCGCCTCGTCCGGCATCATCCCCGGGTCCTGCGGCGGCCCTGGCGCCACACCTGGATTCCGGCGCGCGACGCCCAGCGAGAGAACCGCCAGACGGCCCCGGCGACTGCATTGCGGTAGAATGCATCTCCGTCGTCGAGCAGGAAAGAAGCCGTGAATGGCATCACCATTGCCCTCTCCAAGGGCCGGATTTTCGAGGAAACGCTACCGCTGCTGTCGGCCGCCGGCATCGAACCGTTCGAAAACCCGGAAACGTCGCGCCGGCTGATCATCCCGACCAGCCGTGACGATGTGCGCCTGGTCATCGTCCGCGCCACCGACGCGCCGACCTACGTGCAATACGGCGCTGCCGACCTCGGCGTCGCCGGCAAGGACGTTCTGCTCGAACACGGCAGCGAAGGCCTCTACCAGCCGATCGACCTGAAGATCGCCAAGTGCCGGATGATGGTCGCCATCCCGTCCGGTTTCGATTATGCCAATGCCGTGCGTCAGGGCGCACGGCTGAAGGTGGCCAGCAAGTACGTCAACATCGCCCGTGAACACTTTGCTGCCAAGGGCGTGCAGGTCGACCTGATCAAGCTCTATGGCTCGATGGAACTGGCGCCGCTGGCCGGCCTCGCCGACGCCATCGTCGACCTGGTATCCACCGGCAGCACGCTGAAAGCCAACAATCTGGTCGCCGTCGAGCACATCATGGACATCTCGTCGCGGTTGATCGTCAACCAGGCGGCGCTCAAGCTGAAGCGCGAGACGCTGGAACCGATCCTCGCGGCGATTGCCGGCGTCGTCGAACGATGATCACGATCAAGCGCCTGGCCAGCAGCGACGCCGACTTCACGGCGCGCCTGAACGCCCTGCTGGCCTTCGAGGCCGCCCAGGACGAGGCCGTCGTGCAAACAGTCGCCACCATCCTGGCCGACGTCAAGGCCCGCGGCGACGTGGCGGTCGTCGAGTACACCCGGCGTTTCGACGGCCTCGGCGTCAACTCGATGGCCGACCTGGAGATTCCGCGGAGCGCCCTGCAGCGCGCACTTGCCGGGCTTCCTGCCGACCAGCGGCAGGCGCTCGAAGCCGCCGCCAGCCGCGTCCGCAACTACCACCAGCGGCAGACTCTGCAGAGCTGGCAATACGACGAGGATGGCGAAGGGGACGGCGCCGGTGAGAGCCGCGGCACGATGCTCGGCCAGAAGGTGACGCCGCTCGACCGCGTCGGCCTGTACGTACCTGGCGGCAAGGCATCGTACCCGTCATCGGTACTGATGAACGCGATTCCGGCCCGAGTCGCCGGGGTCGGCGAGCTGATCATGGTCGTGCCGACGCCGGCTGGCGAGCATAACCCGCTGGTTCTCGCCGCTGCCGCGCTGGTCGGCGTCGACCGGGTGTTCACCATCGGCGGCGCACAGGCGGTTGCGGCGCTGGCCTATGGCACGCAGACCGTTCCGCAGGTGGACAAGATCGTTGGCCCCGGCAACGCCTACGTAGCCACCGCCCAGCGCCGGGTCTTCGGCGTTGTCGGCATCGATATGGTCG
>DPSD01000019.1 GCA_003538495.1 Accumulibacter sp. | reverse complement strand
GCGCTTGCCGACCTGGACCACGGGCGCGAGGTCGCAGCGACCCATGCAGGGTGCCCGGAGAACCCTGGCGCGCATCGGCGGGAGCAACTCGCGCAGCGACGCCGTCAATTGCAGCGCACCCTGCAGTCGGCAAGCGAGGCCGTCGCAAACCCGGACCGCGAGCGCCGGCGCTGGATCGCCATCGTCACAAAGATCGAAGTGAGCGTAGAAAGTGGCCGTCTCATAGACTTCGGCGACGCCGATCCGCAGCAGGTCGGCCAGTGCCAGGAGGTCTCCCGAGCGCAGGCAGGCGTGCTCGTCCTGCAATCGATGCAGATGTTCCAGCAACAGGTCGCGGCGCAGGGGCAAGTCGGCGAGAAGCTTTGCGACGGCGTCACGCCGTCCGGCATCGACCCGTCGGCCCTGGCGCTGCCCATATCCCTTGCGCCGCCCTGCGACGGGCTCTTCGATGTTGTGCATGCCCTTCCTTCCCGATTTGAAGTAGCGATGCTAACAAATCGGCAGCGGAATGGGCGAACTGGCGCAGGCCTGCTATTCTGCGCGGATGCGCAGCCGTGCTGATGCAGTCCTGCCGATTTCACCCCCCCATCCACTGCTGCCAGCGGCGTGCTCCACGGGAACTCCTGAGTCATGAATTACACCTTTGCCTCGGCCACGATCCTGCTGATTCTGATCACCGACCCGATCGGCAACATCCCGATCTTTGCCAATGCGCTCCGACACGTGGCGCCGGAACGTCGATCACGGGTGATTCTGCGTGAGGTATTGATTGCCTTCATTCTGCTGCTGACCTTCATGTTCATCGGTGAGGGTTTTCTGCGGCTGATGAACTTGAGCGAGCTGTCGCTGCAGATCGGCGGCGGCGTGATCCTGTTTCTGATTGCGCTGCGCATGATTTTTCCACCACCCAGTGCGGACACCCCCGACCCCGCGGGTGAACCGCTGATCGTGCCTCTGGCCATTCCGGCGATTGCCGGGCCCTCGGCGCTGGCCACCGTCCTGTTGCTGGTCTCGCAGGCGCCCGACCGGCGCATGGAATGGATCGGCGCACTGAGCATCACCATGGCGATCAGCGCCATCATCCTGGTGCTCGCCGAACGCATTCAGCGCGTCGCTGGCGATCGTTTCGTGGTGGCGCTGGAGCGTCTGATGGGACTGGTGCTGGTGGCGATGTCGATTGAAATGATGTTGCGGGGAATCAAGACCTTCGCGCTGCAACTCGGACGCGCCTGAGCCGCCGGCTAGGGCCGGATGACCACCAGACTCGCGCTGCGCTGGAAGCGCAATGTGCTACTCGAAAAAGCGACTTCCAGGGAATAGGCACCGGCTGGGGCCGCTGCCGGTATACCGATGAAGGCATCGAGCTGCCATTTTCCGGGTCTGATCTCGAAGCGACGCGAAACATCTTCGAAAACCGTATTGCCTTTGAAGAGGATGCGACGGGAAAGGTCCCCCACCACCACTTCCGCAGTGCGTATCGGACACATCGAATAGATCATGCGGTGATTGAACTCTTCCCCAGCGGGGACACGAGACGGCAGGACCTCGTTCAAGTCGATGTCGATATAGGGACGTTGCAGCCTGGCGCAGTTGCGTTCCTTCCAGACGACATCGGCAGGGCTGACGAGCTTTTCACCGGGCTGGCGCGTGCCTTTCTCCATACGCGAGAACCAGGACTGAATGGCGCCGACCGGGGAGGAACCCTGACCGGTGGCACAGGCGACCAGCAGGAGCGTGCCGAAACTGAGCAGCAGAGCGCGCAACCGCGAGGTGGTTCGGAAGGCATTGATCATTTTCGTATGGTCCATCCGCCTGCCGAACCGGAATCGTCACGCTTGACGACCGGCGGGTTTGGGTCGCTGCGGACGCTGGGCTGTGGAGAAGGCGCTTCCCTTACCCTCGACTTGACTGCGACCTTTTCTCCCGAAGCAGAACTGGCTCGTTCGCGACTGACGGGCGCGGGACCAGCAACAGGACCTGCTAGCGGCGCCGGGATCGAAGAAGGCGTATGGACCTCTGCCGGACTGCCCGGAGCAGCCGGGACGGATAGTGGGGCACTCGCCGGCAGCACTGGATCGCGCAGCGTTGGTGCGCTCAGGGCGGCAGCTGGGGACTCGCCACGCGGCGGCGAAGCCGCAGGCGTTACAGCCACCGGGGGTTTCTGCGCCAGCTCGCCAGACACCTCGGCCGGTGTCACTGGACTCTTCTTGCTGCTGCTCCACCAAGCCAGAGCACCCAGCACCAACAGCGCAACAAACAGGGCCACGATGCCTGGGTACTTTTTCCAGAGCACCTGCCCTGGCGATGCGCGTATGCTTCCCCTGGCGGCATCGGCCGAGATCCGAGCCAGCGCTGGCTCCGCGACGCCGGCAGTTCTGCCGGCGTCTGCGGCGGCGGAAGTGGCATCCTGCGGGGTGAACAGGCGCGTCGTGGGAACCAGACGGGGCAGCGTGTCGGGCATCGGAACGTCATTGAACAGCGCTCCCTCCAGCGCCCGGCGAAACGCGCCGGCATCCGGGAAGCGCTGCGCCGGATCCTTGGCCAGCGCTTGCGACAGGATGCCCTCAAGCACTACCGGCACGCCGCCGGCAAACTGGCGCAGTGGCGGCGGCGGCTCCTCGAGCTGCGCCTTCATGATTTCAAAGTCGGTCCCCTTCGAGAACGGGACACGCCCGGTCAGCAGTTCGAAAAGAACCACGGCCAGCGAGTACAGATCCGAGCGGGCGTCCACATCCCTGCCCTGAACCTGTTCGGGCGACATGTACTCGAGCGTTCCGATCAAATGACCGCTACGCGTCAGGCGCATCTTCTCGAGGATTCGTGCAATGCCGAAATCCATCAACTTCAGCGACCCGTCCACTGCCACCATCATGTTCGCGGGCTTGATGTCGCGGTGTACCACGCCGGCACGGTGCGCGTGCTCAAGACCACTCAGTGCGGCGATTGCGTAGCGTATCGCTTCCTCCCAGGGTAACGCGCCGCGTCGGGCGACGAGTTGATCCAGCGTTTCGCCGGCGACAAATTCCATGACCATGTAGTACTGGTCAGCATG
>DPSD01000708.1 GCA_003538495.1 Accumulibacter sp. | reverse complement strand
ATCTTGACCAGCACGCGGAGCAGGTGGGCGATGGTCGAGCGGGTGGTGCCGATGTTGGTCATGAACAGCACCGTATTGCGCGAGGTCTTGTTGATCTGGATGTCGTACTTGTCCATCAGGTACTTGTTCTTGATCGTGTCACCATCCATTCCCGTCAGACCGATGGCCAGCGTCGCGCGACTCGGGTCGAGCGCAAACTCGTCGAAGCGCCAGGCTTTCAGCAGGTTCGCCCAGCCGGTATCGATGTTGTACAGCGACTCGACCTGCGACTCGCGAAACTCCTCGGGTACCAGATCGGTCACGGTCAGGAAACGGAAGTGGCGGCGGAGCAGCGGGTGAGCGGCCACGTGATCGCGGAGATTCATCGCTAGTTCGAGTTGGCGCTGTACCAGTTCGTAGCCTTCCATTTCGACTTGCCGTCGACCCACGTCGAGCGAAGCGAGGATCTGGTAGTTGGGTGAAGTCGAGGTGTGCGTCATGTACGCTTCATGGAAGGCTTCCTCGGTCTTGTCCTTGAAGTCCTGATCCCAGACGTGGATCATCGAGCCCTGGCGCAGCGAAGTCAGCGTCTTGTGCGTCGACTGCGTGGCGTAGACGCGCACTCGAGCCTTGCCGGGGTCGGGCAGCAGACGGGTGTTCAGCACCTTCTCGTCGTCAGCCCAGGCCTCCTCGCCAAAACTGCTGGCGAACTCCGCGTAGCGTTTGGCGTAGTCCTCGCTCTGGAACATCTGCGTCAGCTTGGCGGCGGTAGCCATTCCGGTTCGTTGGCGGTAGACCGGGTGGAATCGGGCGAACGCGAACCAGGCCTCGTCCCACAGGAATACCAGGTCAGGCTTGATCGCCAGGCATTCGAGCATCAGCCGCTCGACGTTGTAGACGATGCCATCGAACGTGCAGTTGGTCAGCAGCACCATGCGCACGCGGTTCAGCGTTCCCGCGCGGCGCAGCTCGAGCAGCGTTTCCTTGATGTGGCGGATCGGCACCGCACCGTACATCGAGTACTCGTGCAACGGATAGGCCTCCAGGTAGGTGACCTGCGCGCCGGCGAGCACCATCCCGTAGTGGTGCGACTTGTGGCAATTGCGGTCGACCAGAACGATGTCATCGGGCCGGACGATCGCCTGGACGACGATCTTGTTGGCGGTTGACGTCCCGTTGGTGACCAGGAAGGTGCGGCGCGAGCCGAAGGCGCGCGCAGCGTACTCCTGAGCCAGCTTTAGCGAGCTGGTGGGCTCAAGCAGCGAATCGAGCCCACCGGAGGTGGCTGATGTCTCGGCCATGAACAGGTTCATGCCATAGAATTCGCCGAGGTCGCCGATCCAGTTCGAATTCATGATCGACTTGCCACGCGCCAGCGGCAGCGCGTGGAAAACGCCGGTAGGCTGTTTGGCGTACTTGCGCAGCGCTTCGAAGAACGGCGTGTGATAGCGCTCGGCAACGCCCTGCATGAGCGAGTGGCCGAGTTCCAGCTTGTCCTCCTCGCCGAAGAAGATGCGGTTGAAGGTATCGCCCGCTTTCGCGGCGACGTCTTCGACATTGACGTCGGTCACCAGATAGAGGTCCAGTTCCGGGCGCAATTGGGCGATCTGGCGACCCAGCAGCGGACCGCGTTCGGATTCGGGCAGCAGTTCGCCGTCGACGTCGGCACCTTCAAAAAAGCGCCGCATTGTCAGTTCAGCGAAATGGATCGAGCGGTAGGGAAAATCGTAGCGGATGACCACCGCCTGCAGGTTGAAGTTCACCATCGTGGCGACCAGTGCATCCTCGAAGGTCGGCACGACCACCACGTCGTAGACGAAATCGTCGTCGGCTCTGCGCTCGTTGCGTACACGCCGATGCAGCGACTCCTCTTCATCGGCCGGCATGTCGTCGACGACCAGAACCTCGAAATATGGGCAGCGCAGCTGCGCCCGGTACTCTTGCTCGCTCTCGATCTGCGAGGGCAGGTCGGCGTCATTCCTTGGCGCCGTGCCTTCGTGGCGATACGTCAGCGAGGCCAGCGTGCGATGAATGCGGCGAGCGCCGATCGCGGCCAGCGCAAGATCGCCGCGGTCAATGAAGGTACACAGATCAACGAAGGCGCGGCGGCCGGGAAACGCCCAGCAGGCTTCAATCGGTCGCAAGGCTTCGGTCAAGGCTTGGACCGTCGTCAAGCGGTCTTCCCGACTAGGGTCATCCAGGGGCAACTTGGCGAGCTGCGACAGTTGATCGACCAGCCCGATCCAGCTTTCCGATCGTACTTCCCAAACACTGCGGTGGCGGCTCAGCGGGGCCGCACTGCGGCCAGTTCCGGTGTCCATATTCATATGACTTGTCTCCAGAAGTGCCGGCTGATCGCTGCTGCCGGCTAGGTGGGCGCCTTGGGTCGAATGAGACACCCGCGGTGAGCGCGCGGGCGGGGAATCGCCTGCTGGTTCTGACTAGCCGCCGACCCAGAGAATCCAGGGGGTGCCGATGACCAGAAACACCACAGTACAGAAGAGAGTCGTCGCCAGTCCCAGGCGATAGAGTTCTCCCTGTTTGAGATAGCCGCTGGCGACGAAGATGATGTTCTGGCTACCGCCTTGTGGAGTAATGACCGAAAAGTAGCTGCTGGCAAACAGCAGCGCAAAGGCCATCAAATGGACAGGAACGCCCGACTTTACGCCAACGTCGAGAAACACCCCGAGCAGCGCCAGAACCTGCGCGTTCTGACTGACGAAACCGAAGTGGAGCAGCACATAGATGACCAGCAGGGCGACGTAGGCGACCGGCCAGGCGAGACCTTCGAGCCCCACCGCCAGTCGCTCTCCGACGTAGCCCATGAAGCCCATTTCGTTGAGCTGGCCACTCATGCCGAAAAGCACCGCCAGCCAGATGAAGGTAACCAGCGTGCCACCCTGCTTGCCCATGTCATCCATCGTGAGAACGCCGGTGATCATCAGCGTGGCAAGACCGGCGAGGGCAATTGCCGTCAGGTTCAGCTTGTACGGAGCGGCGAGTATCCAACCGGTGACCATGACGGCGAAGGTGATCGCCGTAATCCATTCGTGGCGCGACATCGGGCCCATTGCACGCAATTCCTTGCGTGCGTTCTCCGGTGCATCCGGGGTGCTGGTGATTCCGGGCGGGAAGAGCTTGTAGAGCAGCAGCGGCAGGATGGCGATCACCACCAGGCACGGCACACTGGAAGCGAGCAGCCATGACCCGAAATCGATCGCCATCCCTTGTTCGGCGGCCAGCGACGCGCCGACCGGGTTGCCCGACGTGGCGGTGAACCACAGCGCCGAGGTAATGGCCAGGCTGGACATGCCGCAAAACATCAGGTAGCCGCCCAGACGTCGCTTGCTCTCGTCGTCGGGGGTCGAGCCGCTGTTTTGCGCCAGGGCCAGGATGACCGGGAAGAGCACGCCTCCGCGCGCGGTATTGCTCGGGAAGCCGGGGGCGATCAGGGTGTCGGTGATGTAGATGCTGTAAGCCAGGCCGAGCGTCGATTTCCCGAACACCGTGATCACCCGCAGACTGATCCGCTTGCCGAGGCCACTCTTGACCACCGCTTGCGAGACCAGAAAAGCCGTTACCACCAGGAGGACGATGGCGTTGGCGAACGCGCCGTAGGCCTTGGCCGGAGTCAGTGTGTTGGTGAGCACGACGATCGCACAAGCCAGCAGCGACGAAGTGAATAGCGGGAAGACATTGAGCACGACGGAAGTGATCGCCGACGCGAAGACGGCAAAGAGATGCCAGGCCTCGACGGTCAGGCCCTCGGGTACCGGCGTGAACCATAGGCCGAAGAACACCGCCAGGAGGATCACCAACTTTACGATTTTTCCCGTTCCGAAAGCGGCTGTACTCATTTTGGACCTCCTGCAGTGGTGGGAGCAACCGCACTGGGCGATCCAAGGCGCGCCCAGCCACTCAGACCGACGACCCGCCCGGTCAATTCGTTGCCTTCGATAGCGCCGAGGCGCTTCCATTTGAAGCTGTATTCACCGCTTATCCCAACGTAGCGCCCGCTGCCGCCGACGAACTTTCCTTCGATCAACTGGCCGGGGCCAATCCCTTCGCCACTCAACTCACTGAAGACCTTGTCGCCATGTTCGTCAGTCCATACACTGCGGCCCTGCATGCCGGTGGTGGTGTCGGAGAAGCCGATGAGGTGGGCTTGAAAACCACGATTTATTCGTTGCTGGCCGCTCAGTAGCAACGAGCCGCTGAGCTGGAAGACCGCTGCCTGCTGGCCCGGTCCGAGGTCCATGACCTGTCGGCTGCCAATGGTGGTCCAGTCGCCCGTAAAGGGTCGCCTGTCGTCGGTCGCCCCAGGTGCCACGGTGCTCACCGCAGTCGTCGTCGTCGCCGCCGGCGGAGTCTCCGTCTGGCCGCAGGCCGACACCAAGAGCACGCCGAGCAAGGCGATGCTTCTCGCAAAATGGCGCTTGCATGATTCGCGTGGTAAACGCATGGTCGTGCCTCCTGTAGGAAGAAGAAGCGGCAAAACGCAAGCGGCCGGGTCGGTACGAGCGATGCAGGTGGCCCCCGCGCCTCCTGAAGTCAAGACTAGCACTTTGCAATTTGGGTAGCCAAGCATTTTTTTCCGGGACATCAACTGCTCCCGATAGTTGCCAGCGTCCTAGCGGATGTGCATGAGGTGCTCTGACACAGGCTCTTGCATAGAGTTCCGGGACGGGGGGCCGCGCCGGGCAGGAACTTGCCAGATGGATCGCCACGCGTGCAGACCGAACCGGCCGTCCGGCGGAATGCACGGCGACCGAGTGTTCCGGCGGCGAGTGACGTGCGCCAGGCAGGAGCCTTGAGCCGTTCCGGCGCGCCCGCGAGTCGGCCTTCGACAGAGTTCAACCAACAGGATTCGAAGCGTTTCCGGAAATGGCGACCGCGCGACGATTGACAACCCTGCGTCGTCGACGCTTACGAAACGGATGGCGTGGCCGCTGCGGGCGGTTTGTCCTCGGCCGCGCAATACTGATCGTATGCCGCCGCAGCCTGCTTGACCGAAACGAAGAAATCCTGCCTGCCGATTTCCTCGGAAAGGCCGACCTTGGTCAGCTCCTCAAAGAATGGCCGCGGGGCGTCGGCAATCTTGACGTCAATGCCCTCGTCGGCAAGTTCACGGTGCAGTTCGGCAAAGCGCTGCGCGGCGGTGACGTCCATGTCGTGAATCGCCTGGGCGTCGATCACCAGCCATTTGACCGGCGGTTCGGCTTCGTCGACCAAAGTCCGGATACGATTCATCACATGCCTTGCATTGGCGAAGATGAGCGGCGCGTAGAGCCGATAGACCAGCAGGCCCGGTATGCTGTCGGCCTCGTCGTCATCCAGGCAGTCGTGGAACTTGCCGTCTCTACGCAGCCGGCGAAGCACGGCGTCATCGGGGCGCGAGACCTCGACCAGCACCGAAATCAGCGACAACAGCAAGCCCAGAATGATGCCCGGCACGACCCCGGCAATCAGGATCGCCGCGGTCACCCCCACCGCGATGCCGAACTCGAGACGATCGATCTTGTACAAACCCTTGAGCGACGCCACTTCCAGCATCCCGATGGCGGTCACGATCAGGATTGCACCGAGCGCCACCTTCGGCAGCAGCGCCACCAGACCGGTGAGGAAGAACAGGAACAACAGCAGGCCGAAGGCCAGGATCAGCTGCGCAACCTGCGTCCGGCCGCCGGCCGAATCGACGATCGAGGTACGTGACTGGCTGGCCGAAACCGGAAAGCCCTGCCACAGCCCGGCCAGAATGTTCGCCGATCCCAGAGCGACCAGTTCGCGGTTCGGGCGTACCTCGTAGCCATTCTTCTCGGCGAAGGTCTGCGCCAAAAGAATGCCGTCGGAAAACGCCAGGAAGGCGATCGCCACCGCGGCCGGCGAAAGGGCCGCGATATCCGCCCAGCGAAACGACGGAATCGTCAGCTGCGGTATTCCCGACGGGACCTTGCCGACCAGCGCTATCCCGTAGCTGCCAAGGTCGAAGACGAAGGTCGCGGCGATCGCGACCGCGCAGACGGCCAGCGCACCGGGGACGCGCGGCAGCCATCGCGCCAGTCCGACCAGCAGCCCGACCAGCAGCACCCCGAGCGCGAAGGTCGGCACCTGCGTCTGTGGCAGCTTCTCGACGACCGTCAACACCAGCTCGAAGAACTCCTCCCCCTCCGTCTTGATGCCGAACATCTTGCCAAGCTGCGTGGCGATCAGGACCAGTGACGCACCGTTCAGGTAGCCGATGAGCACCGGACGCGACAACAGGTCGGCGATTACGCCCAGCTTCAGGCGCGCGGCGAGCAGCAGTACGACACCTGACAGGAGGCTGAGCACCGCCGCCAGCACGACGATGCGCGCTGGGTCGCCCCCCGACAGCGGCAGGATCGCCGAACCGGCGAGCAGCCCGATCGCGGCATCCGGCCCGGCGATGACGTGCCGTGAACTGGAAAACAGAGCGTAGCCGATCGCCGCCGCCAGCGCCGCGTACAAGCCGGTAATCGCCGGCAGGTGTACCAGCTCGGCATATGCAATCACCGACGGAATCGAGACTATGCACGCGGAAAGTCCGGCGATCGAATCCTTGCTGAGCCACGCCAGCCGGTAGTCTCGCAGCGTCGAAAGCAGTGGCAAGCCCGACTGCAGGTACTTGGAGAAGGCAGAAGCATTCATGTGCTAACCCCCAGACGAAAAGACGCTGCTTGGCAATATACCTTGGTCCGCCGTGAATTCGGCGAAAATTCGGCGAAGGTACCGATCTCGGCCGCTACAGGCAAGAATATGCTCAAAGAGTTTTTGCCGTGGCGCCGCACACAGCTTCAGCTTGGTGTCTCGCGCTGGTCGTCTCGCGTCGCCCTGACGGCCGCGCTGCTTGACGAGGTAGAGCGTGCCATGGCGTCCTGTGCATGCGGATCAGTGCCCGCGTCACTCGGCGAACTGTCGAGGCGGTTGCCGCCGCACCGGATGGTGAAGGAAACGCCGGGAGGGCAAGCTGTGACGCCGCATGGTCCCCCCACAGGCGCGCGAGTCCACTTGTTCTCGCAGCCGGTGATAGGGTCCGCACTGCTTGGGGAAACCGCTGCCGGCGCCTGGCCGACAGTCGCCGGCAGCGACTGTCACTAAGGTGCTAACACAGTGCCGGCCGTGCCTTGATTTGCTAAACCGGGCTGATATTTGTCTTGACTCAAGGGAACACCGTGGACAGCCGTCAGCTGGTGCCGGTGTGGATCATCGACGAGGCCAGAATCTGCCGCCGGAGTTCTTTCGGGATTTGCCGGCGTGCCTCAACTTTGCCTTCGATACGCGCGATGTGATGACGGTCTGGTTGATCGGTCATCCGACACTGGCGCAAACGCTGGAGCGGGCGCCTTATGCGGCGCTGGCGGGG
>DPSD01000270.1 GCA_003538495.1 Accumulibacter sp. | reverse complement strand
CGGGATCAGGAAATCTGACATTGAAAAACAGCATGCGGAGCATCAATGCTTCCGCGATCAACTGCGAGATCTTCGCGGGCAGCTGGCGGCGGAATCGCTGGCCGATGTCGGCCCCGGCTTGCTGCGCTTTCTGACCAGCTGGCTGAGCTTCCATATCCTCGACGAAGACCAGCGCATGGCGCGCCAGATCCGCCTGACCAACGCGGGGGAAACCCCGGAGGGAGCGTTCGCGGGAGCCGCCCAGGTCGTACCGGACGACCAAGCCCGCGCTGTACTGGTGGCCGCCTTGACCGATCTTTATGCCGTCGTCGGCGAGCGCAACAGGTCACTTTCCGTGAGCAACGAAAAGCTGAAGCAATCGAGCAGGCAACTGGAGCTGTTCAACCAGCAGCTGGAAGCAACCGTTGCCGAGCGAACCGTCGAACTGCGCCAGACCTTGACCGCGATGGCGCGGACGCAAGGGCAACTGCTGCAGTCGGAAAAGATGGTGGCCGTCGGCCAGTTGGCCGCAGGCGTGGCGCACGAGATCAATAACCCGATCGGTTTCGTGACTTCGAACCTGGGCTCGCTCAAGGCCTACGTCAGCCAATTACTGGAGGTCATCGACGCCTTCCAGCCCTTGCGTGACGTCCTTCCCGCGACCGACGCGCGACGGCAAAAACTGGAGCAAGCCTGCGACAAGGCCGACCTGGACTACCTGAGGCAAGACATCGGCGAGCTGATCGACGAGTCGAGCGCAGGCCTGCTGCGCGTCAGCAAGATCGTTCAGGGCCTGAAAGACTTCGCGCGGGTAGACGAGAGCGACTGGCAGATGGCCGACATCAATGCTGCCCTGGAGTCCACCATCAACGTCGCCCGGAGCGAGCTGAAATACAAGGCGACGATGGTCAGGAATTATGGCCAGCTGCCCCCTGTCCGCTGCCTTGCAGCCCAGCTCAATCAAGTGTTCCTGAACCTGTTGATCAATGCCGTGCAGGCCATCGAGGACCACGGCACCATCACCTTGACCACCGGCAGTGGCCAGACGATGGTCTGGATCGAGATCAGCGACACCGGCTGCGGGATGGGCGAGGACGTGCAGCGGCGGATCTTCGAGCCGTTCTACACCACCAAGCCGGTCGGCAAGGGTACCGGCCTGGGACTCTCCATTTCCTGGGACATCGTCGTCGACAGGCATCGCGGAACGATCGGCGTCGCCAGCGAACCGGGGCGCGGAACCTGTTTTCGCATCGAGCTACCAGTCAGCGGCGCCAGCGGAGGATGACCGCAAGGCTCACGCGCTCTTGCTCCAGGGCGCCGGCTTGCCAAAGAAATAGCCCTGCGCATGATCGACGCCCAGCGTACACAAACGATCGACAAGCGCCTGGCTTGAGACGTATTCGGCGACGGTCTCGATTCCCAGGGCGTGACTCATCTGGTTGATTGCCGCAACCAGCGCATCGCTCCGCGGGTTCTCCTGCATCTCGCTGACGAAGCTGCCGTCTATCTTGAGGTAGTCGACCGGCAAGGTCTTGAGGTACTGGAACGACGACAAGCCACTGCCGAAATCATCCAGTGCCAGCTGGCAGCCATGCCGCTTGAGCGCACTCATCAGCGCCAGCGCTGGGCGCAGGTTCTTGATCGCCGCCGTTTCGGTGATTTCGAAACACACTCGCTGCGGCGGGCAAGAATGCTCGGCAAACTGGCTTTCAATGAAGTCGAGCAGGGTTTCGTCGCTCAGCGAGTGGCCCGAGAGGTTGATCGCCAGCATGCCACCGGCCTGGCCGATGCCGTTCCGGTACTCCAGCAAAGCGTTGCGGATAACCCAGCGATCGATAGCCGCCATCAGGCCGTAGCGCTCGGCCGCCGGAATGAAGGCGGCCGGCAGCACCAGTTCGCCTTCTCGCTGCGCATTGCCATGGTGTGCGACCCGCAGCAGCGCCTCGTAGCGCACCGTCTGGAACGGCTGTGCGGCCAAAGACACGATCGGCTGGTAATGAAGCCGGAACAGATCCCGCTCGATGGCCTCGCGCAAGCCGGCGGCGCCGAGGACTTCACTTTGGCGCCGAAGCGTCTCGGTGTCCCCCGGCTGATAGACGTGAACACGGTTGCGCCCCAACTCCTTGGCCGTATAGCACGCGACATCGGCCTGCGTCAGCAGTTGCCCGCAGTCGCGGGTTTCCCGGCTAATCGGCACCAGGCCGATGCTCACGCCGACCTGGTAACTGCGGCCTTCCCAAATGAAACGATGCTCGCGAATGTTTTTCACCACCGCCTCGGCGATGACATGGGCACGCTCCAGCGGGCAGTTCTCCTGCAGCAGGGCAAACTCGTCGCCGCCGATTCGCGCCAGCGTATCGCGCTCGCGGAACATGCCAGCGAGAATATTGTTGATCTGTTTGAGCAACTCGTCTCCCGCCGCATGCCCGGCGGTATCGTTGACCACCTTGAACTGATCGAGATCGAGATAACACAGGACGTGCCGCGCGCCGTGCTGATGGGCGCTGGCGACCGCCCGCTCAAGTCGCCGCTCGAATTCCGGCCTGTTGATCAGGCCGGTCAGTGCATCGTGGGTGGCATCATGGGCCAACTGGCGGGTCAACTGCCGGGTCTGCGTGACATCGTGGAATACCAGCACCGCTCCCAGGATCTCGCCGTCTCGCCCACTGATCGGCGCCGCCGAATCGTCGACATCGTATTCCCGGCCGTCACGCCCGAGCAGTACCGAGCGCTGCGGCATGCTCACCGCTCGTCGCTCGCGGAGGCAGCGTTGCACCGGGTCCGGAGCCGTTTCCCGAGTCTGCTCGTTAACGATCCGGAAGATGTTCTTGACCGGCTTGCCCCTGGCTTCGGCCGTGCTCCAGCCGGTGAGCAGTTCTGCCACCGGATTCAGATAATCGACGCGCGCCCCGGCATCGGTGGTAATCACCGCGTCACCGATCGAATGCAGGGTGACCTGAGCCCGCTCCTTGGCTTCGAACAATGCCAACTCGGCACGTTTGCGCTCGGTGGTTTCGATGCTGACACCGATCACCTGCTCGACCTGTCCGCTGGCGTTGCCAATCGGAGCCTTGATGACATGGAACCAGCGAGGCTCGCCGCCTGGATCCACCAGGCGCAGTTCGCGCTCGATTCGCTGCTGCTGCCCGTCGAGGATCGCCCGGTCGTCGCTGGCGAGGGCGCGCAGCGTCTCGGGATCGGTAAGAAGATCCGCAAAAGCGCGACCAAGCATCTGCTCCACGGTCAGGTCGAAACTCGCCGCGAGACTCTGGTTCGCCAGACGGATCTGTCCCTGCCGGTCGGTGACAAAGATGAAATGCGGATTGGCGTCGATGACCGTTCGCAGAAAGGAACGCTGCTCTTCAATTTCCGTCTGCGCCTGTAGCAGGTGCTCGACCAGTTCGACGCCCCGGAAGCAGGCGGCAATGCTGGCGATGAATACGTCGAGCAAGGCGCGGTCCACAGTCGCCAGAGCCGCTCCGGCTTCCAGAAAGATGGCCACCTCCTGATGGGGTGAAGGGTGCAGGTACAAGACCGCTGAATTACGGCCAACGACGTGCTGGCGACGTCGCGCGCTGCCCGCCACAGCCGACGCGATACGCGTGTCGGGCAGGCTGGCCAAGGCCTGCACGGCGCATTCCGCATGGCGCCCGGCGCCGCCGACCACCTGCCAGCCTTTGGCGATATTGCCCAGCGGTGACTCGCTCCGAACACAGACCAGCCCATCGACCGGCAACTTCAGCAGCGCCGCCAACTCGTTGAGGACGCGCCCGGCGAGATCGGCGATGGCGTGCGCGTCGATCATCTCGGCGGCAGCGCGGACGATCACTTCCAGGCCGCGTCGCTGCTCGGCAATGGCATGCAGTTGCTGGTACGAGCGCAGCGCGGTGCTGACTGCGGTGATCAGGCGGGTGTGCGTGAGTTCGCCCTTGGTGCGATAGTCGTTGATGTCGTAGTCCTGGATGACCGCCAGCTCCGGCGCGTATCCCGGTTCGCCGGTGCGCAGGATCAGCCGGCATTCCACCAAACCCAGTTCCTGGCGGATGTGGCTGACGAGCTCGAGTCCAGCCTGGGCCGTCTCCATGACCACGTCAAGCAGCGCGACAGCAACCTCGGGATGTCCGGCCAACAGCGCCCGCGCCTCCGCGCCGCTGTGAGCGTGCAGCAGATGCAGCGGCCGGCCAAGAATCTGCAGGTCGTTGAGGACAAGGCGGGTGACGCTGTGCACCTCCGGGTCGTCGTCAACCACCAGCAGCGTCCACGGTGGCAGACCGACTGGCGACGGCGTCCCGGGGAGGTCCGTGTCGTCCGTCCAACAGAGCAAGTCATCGTTCATTCGAGGAGTTCCTGGGCAGGTCGTGCGCGGTCCTTTGCGAAGCAGGATCAAGGCGAAATCAGCGTCTGCCGCAGCCGGACAGGGATCGAAACAGTTCGGCCGCATCGCCCGACGTCCAGATTATAAGCAATGTGCGAGCGCCGACCACGGCCAGCATGAAGCCACCTGCGGCGATACCGCTACCGAATGGCGGGCCGTGCAAGGAGTCAACACCGGGGATATTGGCGGGCTGCGTGACGCCACATGCGCACGGTGACGTCCCGTGGATAGCGGCCCTGATGGCCTCGAAAGCGGCCAACACCGTCCGCTTCCAGGCCCGGCGGTGAGCCTGAAGAACGCTGACCACGCCTGGCGCACAGCCGCACCACTAAACAAAAAACCGGCCCATGGCCGGTTCTTTATTTGGTTCAAGCTCTTGATTCAATTGGTCGGGGCGCCGGGATTC
>DPSD01000213.1:1468-5407 GCA_003538495.1 Accumulibacter sp. | reverse complement strand
GCGTGGCCGACGCGGCGGGTCGTCTGGCGGCCGACGCTGTCGGCACCGCCGTGCGTGCGAAAGCCCTGAAAGCAGCCGATCACGGCGATGATGATGGCGAATGCCGGCGCCTTGCAGATGCCGATCAGATATGCGGTGACGCTCACTGCCTTGACGAAACGGTCGAGAAACTCGCCGAAGCCGACGCCCAGTTGGGCGCGCGCCATGAGCATGCCGCCGAAGACACCGAGCAGGTCGGCAAACACCGTCAGCAGTGGCAGCGCGATCGCCAGGGCGAGAATCTTGGGCAGCACCAGCAGGTCCAGCGGCGCAATGCCGAGTGTGCGCAGCGCATCGATCTCCTCGGTCACCGACATCGTGCCGATCTGCGCCGCATAGGCGGAACCCGAGCGCCCGGCGATGATGATCGCCGTGATCAGCGGTGCGAACTCGCGCAGCATCGACAGACCGACGAGGTCGGCAATGAATATGTTGGCGCCGTATTGCCTGAGCTGGTCGGCGCCCTGGTAAGCGACGACGATGCCGAGCAGGAACGACAGCAGCCCGACGATCGGTAGTGCGTCGAAGCCGGCGCTGCGCAGGTTGTACAGAATCGGCCGCCAGCGAATGCGCGCCGGGCGCGCGACGCCGCCGGCAAATGCCACCGCAATCTCGCCGACGAAGCCGAGCAGGTCCATGCCCTGGGCGCCGGCGGCGACCACGCGGCGGCCCAGGCGGTCGAGGGTCGAAGAGGGCGCTGGGGCAGGCGGCGAGGGAGCCATCTGATCCATTGTCTGCGGGGCGACGGCTTCCAGGAGTCTGGTGAACTCGGGGCGCAAGTCACGCACCCGCACGCCGCCGGTGCCGCCGCGCAAACGGCGCAAGAGTTTCTGCAGGACCCAGGCGCCGGCGGTATCGAACGCCTCGATGCGTGCCGCGTCGACCACCATCGTCGAACTGGCAGGCGCCGACACGGCCTCGAGCTGGCGCCCGATGGCGCCGAGCCCGCGCGCCGTCCAGTCTCCCGAAAGCGCGAGTTGCTCGGGGATCGACTCGGTAAATGCGGCGGGTGTCGCCATCAAGGGGTCCATAGGTGGACCGGAGATTAGGTGAAGGGGCCTGTCCCGTATGTACGCACGCGCACAGAAGCCTGGCAGGGAAGCGATGACAATAAGGATGGTGTCGAGGATTTTGGCAAGGGCTTGGCGCGTAGCCCGTGCCGCCACCTTCTTCAACCGCTTTCACGAGCGTCAGCTCGCTGCGCTTCGGCTAGTGCACCGCCGGGATGCGGCGCTGACCTGGCAATGCCCAACTCTTTCCACGAGGCAGCAATGAATCCAATTCTGAGAATCGCCCTGGCACTGGCCGGCGCAGCACTTGCCACACAGGCGGCCGGGCAGGTCACCTTTTACGAGCACGAAGGTTTTGCGGGCCGCTCGTTCACCGCCAACGAACCGGTCCGCAACTTCCAGCGCTATGGCTTCAACGACCGCGCCTCGTCGGTCGTGGTTTCCCGCGGCCTGTGGGAAGTCTGCGAAGACGCCCGCTTTAGCGGTCGCTGCGTCGTCCTGCGTCGGGGTAATTATCCGTCACTGGAGGCGATGAGCCTGAACGACCGTGTTTCGTCGGCGCGGATCGTCGACAGGAACTCGCGCATCGACGAAAGCCGCTATGCCCCGCCTCCCGCGGTCGCCGAGGACTACCGTTGGCGCGGCAACGAGCGCCTGTATGAGGCGAGGGTCACCTCGCTGCGCGCGGTGCTCGGACCGCCCGAGCGGCGATGCTGGATCGAGCACCAAGAAGTAGTCGAGGATCGCAGCAGCGCCAACGTTCCGGGCGCGATTGCCGGCGCCGTCATCGGCGGCATTCTCGGGCATCAGGTGGGTGGTGGGCGGGGCAAGGATATCGCCACGGCCGGTGGCGCCGTCGCCGGCGCCGCGGTGGGCGCCAACGTCGGTCGCAGCGGCGGTGGCCAGCAGGTGCGCACGCAGGAAGTGGAGCGCTGTGCGGACGTGCCCAACGACGGGCCGCCCGACTACTGGGACGTTACCTACAGCTTCCGCGGGCAGGAACATCGTGTCCAGATGAGGGCTCGCCCCGGCGCTACCATTACGGTCAACCAACGTGGCGAGCCGCGCGAGGCGCGGCCTTGATTGACCCGTAGATGCGCGGCCGCATGAGCGATGCTCCGTCCTGCGCCGCGCCGGTGGCGGTCGGCTCGGTGATTGGTCAGATCGCCAGGCTCAAGGGCTGCCGTGTCGTCGGTGTCGCCGGCGATGCCGCGAAGTGCGACTTCGTCGTCGAGGAGTTTGGTTTCGCTGCCTGCGTCGACCGCCGCAGCGCCAATCTGCGCGAGCAACTCAAGAGAAATGTTCACCTGTAGCAGGAGACGACATGAAGATACTGATGGTTCTCACCTCGCACGATCAACTCGGCGACACCGGCGAAAAGACCGGTTTCTGGCTGGAAGAGTTTGCGGCGCCGTACTACGTGTTCCAGGACGCTGGCGCCGAAATCACGCTGGTCTCACCCCTCGGCGGCCAACCGCCGCTGGACCCGAAGAGCGACGATCCGGCTTGCCAGACCGAATCGACTCACCGCTTCAAGGCCGATCCGGCGGCGCAGGCGGTGCTGGCCAGCACGTGCAGGCTCTCCGAGGTTCATGCCGACGACTTCGATGCCGTGTTCTACCCCGGGGGCCATGGCCCGCTTTGGGATCTTGCCGAGGATGCGTCGTCAATCGGCTTGATCGAGGCGATGCTCCTGGCGGGCAAACCTGTGGCCTCGGTCTGTCATGCGCCCGCCGTGCTGCTCCGTGCCAAGGTGCCTGACGGCAGGCCCGTGGTGCAGGGCAGGCAGGTGACCGGTTTCTCCAACAGCGAAGAGCAGGCGGTTGGCTTGACGCGTGTGGTTCCCTTCCTGGTCGAAGACATGCTTGAGCAGTGCGGCGCCCGCTATATCAAGCGGGCCGACTGGCAGCCGCACGTCGTCAGCGATGGCCTGCTGATCACCGGGCAGAACCCCGCCTCGTCGGAGGCGGTCGCCAGGGAACTGCTGGCCAGGCTCGCGTCGTGATTCTGGCGGCACATGGTCTTAACATCAGGAGCATTGAACTCATGAAAAAAATTCAAACCGGGCAGTTGTTGAAAGGCCCTCGGTCCGTCGATTCGCTGACTCAGGTGTTAGGCCAAAGCGAGCGCGTCAAGGATATTGTCGAAGAGTGCGCAGACGACTTGTCGTCGGTCAATGCCGGACTAAAGCGTGAACTACTGGGTGGGAATGTTTCGCCAGGCGTTGAAAACGCTCTCGAAAAAAGCGAGGGCGTCGAGAGTAAGGTCCAGGATGCTTCCGAGGCGTTGTCTTCGGTCAATACGGAGCTGAAGGAAGAAGTCAAGGAGCGGAAGGTTCTGGATGCTCAGTTGGCCACGGTTACCACGCAGGCGAACGAGGCGCGCCATGCGTCCCTCCATGACCCTTTAACTGGCCTGCCTAACCGCGCGCTGTTCAATGATCGACTGGAGCATGGGCTGGCAGTAGCCAAGCGGAACGGTGTTCATTTAGCCGTGATGTTTCTGGATTTGGATAACTTCAAGATGATTAACGATTCGTACGGACACGACGTCGGTGATCTCGTCTTGCAAATTATCGCCGGACGACTCAAGGAAACGACGCGTGACGAAGACACGGTCTGCCGCCATGGCGGTGACGAATTCCTGTACATCTTGATGGAAATCGAGAGCGAGCAGGACCTCGTGATCGTCGCGGAAAAAATTATCAGGGCGGTTCAAGTGCCGTGTGACATTGGCGTGCGGGACATCAGCATCAGCCTGATCATCAACCCTAGCATTGGAATATCGATCTTTCCGAAAGACGGCACGACTTCAGAGGCGCTGCTTGATGTTGCTGACAAGGCCATGTACCGGGCAAAGCAGAACAAGTATGGATATTCATTTTCTAGTG
>DPSD01000213.1:0-1190 GCA_003538495.1 Accumulibacter sp. | reverse complement strand
TTCTAGTGATCATAATAAGGGCTTATCTCGCCAATGACCGCAATGGATATAATTTCCCACCGGCGGGTCATGGCCGATAGCGCTGTTCTTGGCATTATGGAGCAACCACCCCCGCGCCTGACCCCCTGCTCGACGAAAATGCCTACGTTTTCAACGAACGGGAGCATTTTTCATGGCAGAGAGCCACGTGGTTGCGGACCTGATCACCAAGCGCGCCGAATTGGCCGGGCTGATCGAGCATCAACAGAAGGAAATCGGGCGTCTGGCGGATGATCTGGCCCACCTCGACGCGACCCTCAAGCTGTTACCGTGAAAGAACACCCTCCTGGAGGCGAGCGAATCTCCGGCATCTGATGCCATCAAAAACGGCTCGAAGGGAGAGAGGCTCAGGCGGTGGCTGGGATAAAGCCGTGCTTTCTGAGCATTTTCATCATTCGGGGTGGCGCGACTCAGCTCTCGCAATGAACGTTGGGGTGGGTGCATCGCCTGGCGCGTAGCGGCACCCTGATCCCTGCCGGCCGTGACGAGCCTTGGGTGCCGTCACCGGGATCGCCGCTACATGATGCGGAACTGCATCGCCACGCGTCCATCGTTCCAGATGTCGTCCGGGCTGATCGAATCCCGGTGAAACTTGAAACCGATATCGGCCTTGCGAAACGCCTCGTAGACCAGTTCGGAGCAGATGTACTTGCGGTCGCGGTTCTTTCGGCCGCGCCTGAACAGAATGCGCATCGCGATGCGCAAGATCTCCCAGTTGTCGTAAGGTCGCGTCAGTTCGTCCATCCCGAAGCTGATCGCCTTGTTGAACTGCTCGCCATCCGGCGCCGGGGTGATCCGGCCGATGACGATGCGTCCCTTGTACGGCTTGTTCCGGCCGTGGTAATCGCGGAGATACTTGGACAAAGGCGCGAGGCGAACCCCGATGGCGGTCTCGCTTTCGAGCACAAAGATGCGCTGCAGATTGTCGTCGCGATAGATGATGCCGACGTGGCTCCAGACAGACTTCGTGAACCACTGGATGGTCCGCGAGAAGAAATAGGTGCCTGAGCAAAAGACGAGGTCACCGGTCCGCAGCTGCTCCCGCACCTGGTCGTAGTCGAGAACGGGGAGTCCGGCGACGGCTTTGACGGCAAGGGGATCGGCCATGCGTACCTCCGGTCAAGGGCTAAGGAACGTTCAAAAAACAACCT
>DPSD01000226.1 GCA_003538495.1 Accumulibacter sp. | reverse complement strand
TCCTGATGCTCGACGAGTTCTCGTCGGAGAACGCCGACGACTACATCGCCGGCTTTCCCGATCATCCGCATCGCGGCTTCGAGACCGTGACCTACATGCTCGATGGCCACATGCTGCACGAGGACCACCTCGGCAACCGCGGCGACCTGCGCAGCGGCGGCGCGCAGTGGATGACCGCCGGGCGCGGCATCATCCATTCCGAGATCCCGCAGCAGCAAAGCGGCCGGATGCGCGGCTTCCAGCTGTGGATCAACCTGCCGGCGCGCGAGAAGATGAAACCGGCCACCTACCGCGACGTCCAGCCGGAGGAGATCCCGCTGGTCGCCATCGCCGGTGGCGGTGAAGTCCGGGTGATCGCCGGCGTCCTGGTCACCGAAGGCGACGGCGAGCAGCGCGTGCGCGGGCCGATCCGGGGGATCAGCACCGAGCCGCTGTTCCTCGACGTGCGGCTGCCGGCCGGCGCGCGCTTCACCAACCCGCTGCCCGTCGGGCACAACGCCTTCGTCTATCCCTACGAAGGGCGGGTGAGCGTCGGCGCGGCCGCCGAGGAACGCGAGCTGGCCGCTCAGCAGGCCGGCGTCCTCTCGGGCGGTGAGCAGGTCGACGTGCGCGCCGAGGGCGGCGCCGCCGCGTTCCTGCTGCTCGCCGCGCGCCCCTTGCACGAGCCGGTGGTCCAGTACGGCCCTTTCGTGATGAACAGCCGTGAAGAAATCGAACAGGCCATTCTCGACTACCAGCATGGCCGGCTGGTATGAGCGCTCAGCCGGCAGGCCGCGACCGCCGGCAGCGCGCGGCCTTCTCGACCGGACTGCGGATGCGGCCGAAAGCTGGCCTACTAGCGTGGTAGCCGGGTCGCGGTGAATCGAGCGTCCGCGATCGGCGAACTGACGGGAGGGTTCAGGATCGAAGGAAGCGGCAGGGCTACCGCGTCGCCGCGTTCGTTGCAGCACTGCTGAAGACCGCGGCCGTCATTGCCGGCGTAGTGAAGCAAGCCAAACCGCTGGCGCTGCCGGCAAGCGCGCCAGGCGCATGACCCGCCAACACCGCCCACCTGGCGGACAAGACTGCACTGGCGCTTGCGCGCCCTGGAGAAAAGCGTGGATACACTGGTTGCACTGTTCGCCGAACACGGCCTGCTGGCGGTCTTCTTCGGCGTGCTCGTCGAACAACTCGGCGCGCCGCTGCCGGCATTTCCCTTGCTGCTGCTCGCCGGCGTTGCCGCTGCCAACGACGGCGTATTTGCCGTCAAGGCGCTGCTGACGGCGACGCTGGCGTCGATGATCGCCGACGCGCTGTGGTTCCTGGCCGGCCGTTACTACGGCCGGCGCGTGCTGGCGCTGCTGTGCCGCATTTCGATTTCGCCCGACAGTTGCGTCCGCCAAAGTGAGGCGAGCTTCGCCCGGCGCGGCGTGGCGACGCTGGTCGTCGCCAAGTTCGTCCCCGGCCTGGCCACGCTGGCGCCGCCGCTGGCCGGCGCGCTCGGCATGCGCGCCGGCTCGTTTGCGCTCTTCAATCTGGCCGGTAGCGTCTTGTGGGCGGGCAGCGGCATCACCGTCGGCCTGCTGTTTCACGACCAGATCGAGTTGCTGCTCGAGCGTCTGGGCGACCTCGGTGGCCTGGCGCTGAGCGTCGTCGGCATCGTGCTCGCGCTCTACCTCGCGCTACGCGCCTGGCGCCGCTGGGGAACCGCGCGCCGCCTGGCGCGGCTACCACGCGTCCGCCCGGACGAACTGGCGGAGTTGATCGCCAGCGGCAGCGAACTGGTCATCGCCGACGTGCGGGCCGCGGCGATGCACGACACGCAAGGCCAACGGATCCCCGGCGCCCGCCACCTCGAATTGGCGACGATAGCGCGGGCCAACACCGACGACTGGCCGGCAGGCGCCGAGGTGGTCACCTACTGCGCCTGTCCGAACGACGCCTCGGCGCTGAAAGCGGCGCAAGTGCTCGGCGAACGGGGATTTCGCGTGCGTGTGCTGGCCGGCGGCATCGACGGCTGGCTGGAAGCGGGTTATCAGTTGGCAGCGCTTGAGGTTGTCACCGCGGCGTGATGTGGCGGCGTGCGATGCTGTCGACGAGGCAGCAAGCCCAACTAGCGTGCGCAGGTGGCAAGAGCTCCGCAAAGGCGATTGAAACATCGAAATCCAACAAAGCTCTGCTCGCTGTCAGTGGTTGATCCATCAGGCATGCCACAGCCAGCCTGCGGGCTGATACGCTACTCGTAGTGCGGAATCCGTATTTGGGGTGGGGCGCTCAGTTTGGACGTTCGCCGTCTCCAGCGCGTTGGGTAGCACGACTCTGCCTCCCGCTGGTTCAACAAGCATTGGCGTGACCACTATGGCAAAAAGAAGTCGCCGCCACATTTTTGAAATATCCGACCGACTAGCTCGCTCTGTGAGCTACCCGAGCGCGCAAAATGCGAAGCATGTTCTGCTCAGCGGCTCGAAGAAGCATCGTTTCGACGGATCCGCACCCAGTGAGATGCCGCATTTCTCGGCGGCGGGTGGGCAGGAAAGACCTTTGAAGTTGCCGTTAAGAACCGCTCGGTTGAATCCATGTCCTCAAGATCATATTTTCGCTACTGGGGTAAAGCCACACCGCAAAACAGTGGAGGCGCGCAGTTGCATTTGCTGCCGTATCACTGTCTCGATGTTGCGGCGGTTGGCCTGCAATACTTGCGCCGAGCACCTGCCTTTCGTGATTTTCTGGGCTCGCGAATGCATGCCGGCGATGCCGTAGCGCAAGAACGATGGATAGCGTTCTGGCTCGCCATGCATGATCTTGGCAAGTTCTCGGAAAGCTTTCAAAGCCAGCGCTCTGATCTGTTTGAAAAACTGAGAGGTCGTATGCCAGACGCGAGCAAGGTGTACACGCTTCGCCATGACAGTCTCGGCATGCTGTTCTGGAACGACAAGCTCGAACGGTATGCGGCTGAGAACACGTGGTTTGGCGTTCCGACCAAAGCCTGTGCACGCGGACTCAACTACTGGGTGGGCGCGGTTACGGGCCATCATGGCCAACCGCCACAAACAACACAGCCGCCTGGCCACTGGAAAAGCCACTTCCATTGGCAGGATGACCCGCCGGCAATTTTTCAGTTCGCTGACGATCTTCGAGAGCTGATCTTTGAGGGTCAGGAGGCGAGCATCCCCACCACGCTTGACCCGGAAGCTTTTGAACACGCCAGCCAGGAGTTGTCGTGGTGGATGGCGGGCTTGGCCGTCCTCGCGGATTGGCTGGGGTCCAATACAGATTACTTCGCGTATCGCGCCGAACCTGACGACCCATTGCCCTTGCGAGAATATTGGGCGCATGCCAAGGAGCAAGCCAATGTCGCGCTTGATCATTCCGGGGTCTTGCCGCTGGACTGTGGCAGCGCGCTACCGTTCGAGTGCCTTTTCCCGAGTATCGCCACGCCATCTCCACTGCAATCCTGGGCTGCAACGACAGAGCTTTCGCGCGGCCCGCAGATTTACCTACTGGAGGATGTGACCGGCGCGGGAAAGACCGAAGCGGCAGTCTTGCTGGCGCACCGCTTGATGGCGGCAGGCCAGGCCGACGGCTTCTTTATTGGCTTGCCGACCATGGCCACGGCCAATGCGATGTACGGCCGCATCGCTCAAGTCTATGCGAGGCTGTTTGCGGGCAATGCCAGCCTTGTTCTGGCGCACGGCCAACGCGACCTGGTGGAAGCATTCGCCGAATCCGTGATTCCGAGCGGCCCAACTGCCGACGACGACCAGCAGTTGGATGAAAGCGCAAGCATCCGCTGCAACGCATGGTTGGCCGACCACAACAAGCGTGCGCTGATGGCCCCGGCTGGCGTAGGCACAATCGACCAGGCGCTGCTCGCCGTGCTGCACAGCAGACATCAGTCGCTGCGCTTACTTGGACTTTTCCGTAAGGTTCTGGTCGTCGATGAGGTGCACGCCTGCGATGCGTACATGCAAGGCATTCTCGAAAACCTGCTTGTTTTCCACGCGGCTGCGGGCGGAAGCGCAATCTTGCTCTCGGCAACGCTGCCACGAGGCATGAAACAGGCGCTGCTACGAGCGTTCGCTGTCGGTTGCCAACGCGACGCGCCGGTTTTGGCGAGCCAATTGGCGTTCCCGCTGGTGACGTCCTGGTACAGCGCTCGTCCCGACGACATGACGGAGACCCCCATTGCCACGCGTAAAGACGTACAGCGTACGGTCGCCGTCGACTACTTGACTGAAGAATCGCGCGTCGAGGCCGTCGTCGACGCAGCGCTTGCAGCCGGACAGTGCGTATGCTGGATGCGCAATACCGTCGCTGACGCGCTCGACGCTTTTGCCCTTTTCCGGGGCAGAGTGCCTGCCGACAAGCTCACCCTTTTTCACGCCCGTTTTGCCCTGCGTGATCGCTTGCTGACCGAGCGTAGAATCCTGGATCTATTCGGCCAGGACAGCACGCCGAGCCAACGGCAGGGCCAGTTGGTCATCGCCACGCAAGTGGTCGAGCAAAGCCTGGATGCGGACTGGGACGTGGTTGTTAGTGACCTCGCGCCCATCGATCGCCTCATTCAGCGCGCCGGGCGACTGCAGCGCCATCTGCGCGATCGGAATGGCGACCGTTTGCCGGGTGCAGCGGCACGGGACCAGCGCGGCGAAGCTCGTTTATACGTGTTCGGCCCACGGTGGACCGCTTCGCCTGAGGCCGACTGGTTCAAGGCGGCTTTTCCGAAGGCGGCCAATGTCTACGCGCACCACAGCCAACTCTGGTTGACCGCCAAAGCGCTGCAAGCCGGCCGCTTCGCCATGCCAGCGGATGCCCGAGGCCTGATCGAAGGCGTGTTTGGTGGCGACTCGGAAATTCCTGAGACTCTAGAGCACAACGCCAACCAGGCGGAAGGGAAGTCCTACGGTGACGCCAGCGAGGCGCAGCAGAACGCGGTGAAGCTTGTATCGGGATATGTGCGTGGCGGCATCGATTGGTGGAGCGAAGCCAGGACGCCTTCCCGCTTGGGCGAGGCGAGTGTCAACGTGGTTCTGGCGCGCTGGGATCTAGAGCGCTTGGTGCCCTGGTGTGAGCACGAAGATCTACGGCACGCCTGGGCCTACAGCGCGGTGCGCGTCGCTGAGCGACTGATCACCAAGAGCGCAGAGCCTGAGGGCGCGGCGCGGAAAGCAGCGCTGGCGCGGACACTGCTGACATTGCCCGGCGGGGGAAAGTGGGTGATCTTGTTGCCCTTGGAAGAGGTTGACGGCGTATTCGTCGGGCAGGCGTGGGGCAAGAAATCCGGCCCGGAGGAATTTGTCCTTCGACAATGGAAATACCAAGCCGCGAGCGGGCTTGTCGAGGTAGAGGCGCCGGACGACGCTTCGTCCGGCGCACGCCCCGCGACGGCGGGGAACATAGCCCGTAGGAGCTCAGGCGAAGACACTTGATACGGTCCATCCCCATAGAATGAGGAACCGCAGGCAAAGTGTCTCACAAAAGACACATGATACTTTGCATTTGTTGTTTTGCCATCAATTGGCGGCTAGACTGTCGTCTGTCTTGCTGCTATCGCGGAACGCCTCTCAGCCCTCCAAGCGCTGGATAGGTGCAGGAAAGGCAAGATCGGGCGGCCTCCAAAACCGTCCGGCCCCTCAATTTCGTGCGAAGGAACGAACGATGGTTTCATTGTTGTCTGAGCGCTGGATGCCAGTGCGCCGCCGTGACGGTAGTCGGGCGTGGATTGCGCCGAACCAGTTGTCGGATCCCGACATTCTGGCCTTCGACGCTGATCGGCCCGATTTCAACGGCGCGCTGGCTCAGTTTTCTGTGGGCCTGCTTCAGACCAGCACACCGGTAGACAGTGGGGTGGCATGGGACGAGCGGTTTGAGAAACCCCCTTCAGCGGTTGTTCTGAGCGAGTGGTTTGCTCCATTTGCAGAGGCCTTCGAGTTGGATGCCAAGGGTGCCTGCTTCATGCAGGATTTCAGCCTGACCGCCGACGAAGGTTCGTTCAATGAGATCGGAGCTTTACTGATCGACGCGCCCGGCGAGAATGCGCTCAAGAACAATAGCGACCATTTCGTCAAGCGTGCTCGGGTATCGGGGATGTGCCCACATTGCGCGGCGAGAAGCCGAGTTGGATCGCCTGCTGGGTGATCGAGAAAGCGCCGGTGATCACCGCCTGCGAGGCAATC
>DPSD01000411.1 GCA_003538495.1 Accumulibacter sp. | reverse complement strand
TGAACGGGGGAGAGCGTTTAAGGTGCTGGGGGCGAATGATTGGCAAGCCACTCTCACGCCAATCTTGTGGCTTAAAGCCGTATCCATTTATGAGATCGCACACATCCCCAAGTTGTCGCAAAATCCAACCTTCTGGGAGAGCACCATCTGACTCCGATCCTAAGAGACTTCCTGTAAGCAGCTCATCTAACGCAGCTCGCCGCATTTGCTCATGACAGGTAATCGCTTTCACCAAGGACTCGATCGCCTCACCTGTTGCGCTGAGCAATTCCAAAATACGGTGCTGCTCCTCAATCGGCGGCAGCGCAAACTCTTGAGCTGCCATCGTTTTCCAGTTGATCGTGGGTGACAGCGAGCCCACCGAGATTTCCACTGCCCGGTTCATGAATAGATCGCTCTGCATGAAGAACGGCAGGAAGTCGGGAAGCACGACTTCAGGCTTGGCCCGCAGCACCATCGCATGGGCTGAACAAATACCGTCAAACTCAGCAACGCCGAGCTTGCGTTGATAGGCGCGACGGCGTCCGAAAATGATGTCGCCCTTTTTGAACATCAGCTTGGTGGCTTCCACATCGTCCGGGGTTCCCCAGCGACGAATCTTCAGCGAGTCGGCATCCAGGTGTTCGAGACCAACGTAGTGCGCCATGCCCGATTCGGACGGGTTGTCGATGCGGACATTGACGTTAGTCGCCATCTGATCGAAGCGCCAGACCTTCCATCCTAGCTTCAAATTCTTGTTATCAGACACGCTCGATGTCCTCCGTAATGAGGCCATCCAGCGTTTCCACCAGCGCGTCCATCTGTTGCCAGAAGGCGCGGCCATCGGTCTGCCATTGATCCCAGGCGGAGCGCAGCGATACCGCGTCGCCATTGCTGTCAGTTGCAGGCGCGACGGCAATGCGCTTGACGTACAGCGGGATCGAAAGGTTGCCCGCGTTGGCACCGATTTCGGCCAGGGTGGCGACCTTGGCGAAACCGGGCACATCCGCAAAGGTCTTGTAAGCGGTCAAGATGCGCTGCTGGTGCTCGGGCTTCAGGAAGCTCTGCGCGCGCTCGCGGGTCACCTCGTTCACCGCGTCGATGAAAATCACCTTACCCTTGCGCGCAGGCGTCTTCTTGCGGTTGCAGACGACGATGCACGACTCCATCGGGGAGTTGTAGAACAGGTTGGGGCCCAGGCCGATCACGGCCTCGACCCAGTCCTGCTCGATCATCTTGGCGCGCATGGCCTGTTCTTCGTTGCGGAACAGCACGCCGTGGGGCCATAGCACGGCGCTGCGTCCCTTGGCAGTGAGGCTGGCCAGGATGTGCTGCTGAAAGGCGTAATCGGCGCGGCCCTGCGGCGGAGTGCCCAGCGAGTTCCGGCCCCACTTGTCACTGCTCCAGGCCTCGCGGTTCCACTGCTTGATGGAGTACGGCGGGTTGGCCAGGATCACGTCGAACTGGCGCAGGCGGTCGCCCTCGATGTGCTTGGGATCGGCCAGGGTGTCGCCCCGGATGATCTCGAAGTCCTCCACGCCATGCAGGAACAGGTTCATCCGCGCGATGGATGAGGTGATGAGGTTGCGTTCCTGTCCGTAGAGCTCGAGCGTGCGGTATTCGCCACCGGAGCGTTTCACCTCATCCAGTGCCGAGATCAGCATGCCGCCTGTGCCGCAGGTAGGGTCGTAAATCGACTCGCCGGCCTGCGGGGCCAGCAATTGCGTCATCAGGTGGACAACGGTGCGGTTGGTGTAGAACTCGGCAGCCGTGTGGCCGGAGTCATCCGCGAACTTCTTGATCAGGTATTCGTAGGCGTTGCCCAGCTCGTCCTCGGGCACGCTGGCCACCGATAGCGTCTGGGTGGAGAAGTGCTCGATCAGGTTCTTCAGAGTTTCGTCGGGCAGACGCTCGCGGTTGGTCCACGGCGCGTCACCGAAAATGCCGTCGAGCAGGTCCGGGTTGGCGGTTTCGATCGCGCGCATGGCCTTCTGGATGGCGGCGCCGACGTTCTTGGGAGCCTGGCGTACGTCGTTCCAGTGCGCGCCTTCGGGGATCTGGAAGCGATGGTTCTCATCGAACTGTGCATAAGAAAGGTCGCCGTCCGAGCTGGCTAGCGCTGCCTGGTATTCCTCGTCCCAGACATCCGATACGCGCTTGTAAAATAGCAACGGAAAGATGAACTGTTTGTAGTCGCCCGCGTCGATGAGGCCGCGCAGCAGGACGGCAGCGCCCCACAGGTAGCTTTCCAGCTCTTGCTGGGTGATGCGCTTTGGCGTCGCAGGTGCTGTGCCAAGTTTGCGCCGAAGCACCGCTCGGGCTTTTTCGGCCATCTGGTCCGTGAAAATCTTGTTCTTTTTTGGTGCCGTCATTTCAGCCACCCCCCTTCGGTCATAACCTGCGCAAGCCGTTCTTCGGCCTCGCGGCAGCGGGTGAGCGCATCCTTGAACGCCGTGATGGCATCGGGCAGCGGTGGGATGTCTTCTTGCAGCGGCGGCAGGACGTAGCGCGAAATGTTCAGTGTCCAGTCCTCGGCCTTGATCTCGTCGAGACTGATCACCCGGACCGCGTCCTGCACATCGGTGAAACCGCGATACCAGCCAAGGATGTCGGCGGCGTGCTCGGGTTCCAGATAGTTTTGCGCGCGGCCCCGGCGGAATAGGCGTGAGGCATCGGCAATCAACACCTTCTTCTTGTGCTTGGCCGGCTTGCGCTTGCGCAGCACCAGGATGCACGCCGCGAGCCCGGTGCCGTAGAACAGGTTGGGTGCGAGCCCGATCACGGCCTCGACCAGATCCATCTCCAGCAGCTTCTGGCGGATGCTGCCTTCCACACCCTTGCGGAACAGGGCGCCCTGGGGAAGCACCACGGCCATTCGGCCAGTCACATCGGCCATCGACTTGACCATGTGCTGCACCCACGCGAAGTCACCGCTGGACGAGGGCGGCAGACCGGCAAAGTTACGGCCGAAGGGATCGTTCAGCCACAGGTCCTCGCCCCACTTTTCCAGCGAGAACGGCGGATTGGCGATCACGCAGTCAAAGGTGGCCAGACGGTCTCCCTCGAAGAAAGCCGGGTTGCGCAGGGTGTCGCCGCGCACCACCTGGAAATCCTCGATGCCGTGCAGAAACAGGTTCATCCGCGCAATGGACGAGGTGGTGAGGTTTTTTTCCTGCCCGTACAGCTTGCCCCACAGGCGTTTCACGTCGCCATGCATCTCTTTGACGTGCTGCACGGCGGCCAGCAACATCCCGCCGGTACCGCAGGCCGGGTCGTAGATCGCCTCGGCTTCCCTCGGGTCGAGGATGTCGATCATCAACCGCACCACGCTGCGCGGGGTATAGAATTCGCCGGCCTTCTTGTTGGTGGCGTCGGCAAATTTCTTGATCAGGTATTCGTAGG
>DPSD01000407.1:4181-4309 GCA_003538495.1 Accumulibacter sp. | reverse complement strand
AGCCGGCGTGGTCGGCCTGGCTTGCGCACGTGTTCTGGCACGGCGAGGGATCGAGACGGTGATTCTCGAGCGCAACGCCGCCTTCGGATGCGAGACCAGCGCGCGTAACAGCGAGGTGATCCACGCCG
>DPSD01000407.1:0-3985 GCA_003538495.1 Accumulibacter sp. | reverse complement strand
AACAGCGAGGTGATCCACGCCGGCCTGTACTACCCGCGCGGCTCGCTCAAGGCGCGTTTGTGTGTCGCCGGCCGGCACCAGCTCTACGCCTTCTGCAGCGCCCACGGCATCGCTCACCGACGCTGCGGCAAGCTGATCGTCGCCACCTCCGCGTCCCAGGCGGAGCAGCTGGCCGCCCTGTACCGGCAGGGCGAGGGAAACGGCGTCGACGACCTGCAGCTCCTGACCGCCGCCGACGCCCGAACGCTCGAACCCGAACTGACTTGCACCGCCGCCCTGCTCTCGCCGTCTACCGGAATTATCGACAGTCACGCTCTGATGCGCGCGCTGCTCGGTGACGCCGAGCGCGACGGCGCCGCGCTGGCGCTGCGCAGTCCACTGCACGGCGGGTCGATCGCAACGGGCGGGATGGTGCTGGAAAGCGGCGGTGCCGAGAGCCTGCGCTTCAAGGCGGCGATGGTGATCAACGCCGCCGGCTTGTGGGCACCGCAGGTTGCCGCGGCGCTGCGCGGTTTTCCGAGCGCCCTGATCCCGGCAAGCTTCCACGCCAAAGGCAGCTACTACGCGCTCGCTGGCCGCGCACCCTTCGCGCGGCTGGTGTATCCGTTGCCGGAGGCTGGCGGTCTGGGGGTTCATCTGACGCTCGATCTTGCCGGCCAGGCGCGCTTCGGCCCGGATGTCGAATGGCTGGCAACGCGGTGTCCGAATCCGCCAGCCGGCGACTTCGATTACCGCGTCGACCCGGCGCGCGCCGATGCTTTCTACGCCAAGATCCGCCGCTACTGGCCAGCCTTGCCGGACGATGCACTGACCCCAGCATACGCCGGCATCCGACCGAAGATCGCCGGCCCAGGGCAGCCGGCAGGCGATTTCGTGATCCAGGGGCCGGCGCAACACGGCGTTCCCGGTCTGGTCAACCTTTTTGGCATCGAGTCGCCGGGGCTGACCGCGTGCCTGGCGATCGCCGACCAGGTGACCGCCGCGCTGCATGGCCGCTGAGCGCATGCGCGCGGTTCTCGACACCAATGTGGTTCTCGACCTGCTGCACTTTGCCGACCCGCAGACGCTGGCCCTGCGCCGAGCGATCGTCGACGGCGCGCTGCAGTGTTTCAGCGATCGGTCTTGCCTCGACGAGCTGCGGCGGGTCTCCGCCTACACGCGACTGGCTCTTGACGGCGCGGCCCGGGCGACGCTGATCGACGCCTACCGTCGCCTGGTCACGATCTGCGACGCCGACACCGACGAAGATTACCCGCTCCCTCGTTGTCGCGACGCCGACGACCAGAAATTCCTGATCCTCGCTGTCCGTTGCCGCGCCGACATGCTGCTTACTCGCGACCGGCAGTTGCTCCGACTCGCCAGCCGTCGGCGTCCACCGCCGCCTTGTGCGATTCTCACCGCCGCCGCGGCGTGCGCCCGGCTCGCCAGCCGCTGAGCGGCGCCGCCAGCGGCCGCGTCGGGTGGTGACTGCTGGCCGCTTCCTAGCGGCGCCGAAAGACCCAGACCTTGTCACTTGACGCGTCCGCCGCATAGGCGTAGCCGGCGGTCGTGAAGTCCTTCAGGCCGGCCGGTTCGACCAGCCGATTGATGATCGCGAAGCGCGCCATCAGGCCCCGGGCGCGCTTCGCGAAGAAGCTCACAACGCGGAACTTGCCATTGCCCCAATCCTGGAAAACCGGCTGAATGACCGGCACCGACAGGTTCTTCGGCGTGACCGCCTTGAAGTACTCCTCCGAAGCCAGATTGAGCAAGGCCGGCGCGGCCGCTTCGCGCAGCGCCGCGTCGAGGGCTTCGGTGATCCGGTCGCCCCAGAAGGCATAGAGGTCCTTGCCGCGCGGGTTTGTCAGACGGCTGCCCATCTCCAGCCGATACGGCTGCATCAGATCGAGCGGACGCAACACGCCGTAGAGCCCCGAGAGGATACGCAGATGCTGCTGCGCGAACTGCCGGTCCGCCGCCGACAGCGTCGCGGCGTCGACGCCAGCGTAGACGTCGCCGTCAAAAGCCAATATCGCCTGCCGGGCGTTATCCAACGTGAACGGCTGCGCCCACTCGGCGTAGCGGGTAACGTTGAGCACCGCGAGCCGGTCACTGATCTTCATCAGACTAGCCAGTTCGGATGGCGACAACTCGCGCAGACGCTCGATCAGAGCCTGTGACTGGTCGAGGAAAAGAGGTTGCGAATGCTCGTGAAGCGTCTGCGGCGTCTGGTAATCGAGCGCTTTGGCGGGTGAAAGAACGATGATCATCGGCGTGCTCCAGCCAGGAGGATTCCCGGCACGAATGTTTGCTAGTATGCCGCGATTGTAAACGACGGCGCGACAGCGGCACGACCCTTGCCTCCGATTCGCGGCAGCCTGCGCGCGCCACAAGCGCAGCTCGACCCATCCATCCGGAAAGAATTGGGCAAAGGCACCATCACCATGGAACAACTGCTCAGCCAACTTGCCGATCCGAACGCCAACACGACGCGCTTGCTCACGCAACTGATCGACGAAATTCGCCCCGCCGACGCGCACGACATCGACGCTGCCCGGCTGCATATGGCGATGCTCAGCGAGATCCTGCGCGACCGCCCCGAGCTGCGGGCGGCCCTGCGCGACGCGATCACGCAACTGGCGCAGACACACCGTCACATCGAGTTGTACACGGTGACCGGAATCCTGCCGAATACCGGTTTCGTCGCCGAACTGGTGCGCCGCATCGGCCACAAACTGCTGCCCGAAGTGCTCGACCGCGGATTGTTGCGCACGGTCCTGCGCAGGATGTACCACCAGGCCAGTGACCGGCACTGGGTGGGCGGCGTCGGCGAGGACGCCTGGCTGGAACTGATTACGGCCATGCGTTTCGACGAAGTTGCGGCCAGCGAGACGATGCCGCCGGCGGCGGCAGAGATCCTGCGCTCGCTGCGCGTGCTCTCGTACTGGATAGCCGCCGGCGGTGTCGAGCCCGAACTGCTGCGCCTGGAACCTTCGCTCGAAACCTACGAGTCGCCTTTCCTCGCCCAGAACGTCGAGATGACCGCCTACCTCAAGGCCACCCCGGAGCACTGGGGCAAAGCACCTGGCGACGCCGATGAGCGGCACCTGCGAGTCCTGTTTGGCCAGTGCCAGGACGTGATCGAGCGGGTTCGCAACACGGCGGCCCGAGACGGCACCAGCATCCGCCTGACCTATCACCTGCAGCGTCTGCGGCAACTGCTGCGCCGCAGCGAGCAGCTGCTGGACATCCTGGAGGGAGTGCAGAACGACCGCAGCGGCGTCGCCGCGTACCCGCCGATCGTCAAGCTGTCGATGCAGCTGACTTGCGATGAATGCCTGCGTGACAACCTGCGCAAGCACGTGCGCCAGAACACCGAGCTGATCGCCCTGCGGGTGACCGATAACGCCAGCCACCGTGGCGACCACTACATCACCGACACCCCCCGCGAATACTGGTCGATGGCGCGCTCGGCGATGATTGGCGGCTGTGTCATCGCCTTCATGGCCTGCCTGAAGCTGCTGCTGGTCGGAACCCAGATGCCGCCGCTGACCGGTGCAATCCTCTTCTGTCTCAACTATGGACTCGGCTTCTGCCTGATCCACATCCTGCATGGCACGGTATCCACCAAGCAACCGGCAATGACCGCCAACACCATCGCCGCCAGCATCGAGGAAGCCGGCGGCAAGTTGCGCAATATCGAGGCCATGACCGACCTGATCGCACGCACCTGCCGCAGCCAGATCGTCGCCATTCTCGGCAATATCGGCATCGCCATCCCGCTCTCGGCCCTGATCGCCTGGACCGTTTTCAGAATCGGCGGCACGCCTTTCGCCAGTCCCGAGGAAGCGCTCTACCTGCTCGAAGCACAAAGCCCGGTGCACGGCGGCGCCGTCTTCTACGCGGCGATTGCCGGCGTCTGCCTGTTCATCTCCGGGTTGATCAGCGGCTACTATGACAACTACGCGGCCTACAACCGGATTCCCGAGCGCATCCTGCAACTCGA
>DPSD01000620.1:805-4350 GCA_003538495.1 Accumulibacter sp. | reverse complement strand
CCACGGGGCCGAGGCCCTCCAGGAGCACGGCCCGGACCCCGCGCGCTGCCGCCAGCCGCACCTTTTCGGCGGCAGCCGGATCGCCGGGGCGGTGGTAGGGGATCAGCGGCACATGCCCGACCTTCATCACGTAATAGGGTGTGATGGGTGGCAGGATGTCATCGCTTGCCCAGACGCCGGCCAGACTCAGGCGCACCAGGTGCGTCGAGTGCGTGTGCAGCACCGCACAACTGCCGGCGCTTTCACCATAGATCAGGCGATGCAGCGTCAGCGTCTTCGATGGACGATCGCCGGAGACCTGTCTGCCTTCCCGGTCGACCCTGGCGATTGCCGTCGGGTCGAGAAAGCCGAGGCAGGCATCCCTTGGGGTGATCAGCCAGCCATCTTCGAGACGCACGCTGATGTTTCCCGCCGAACTGTGCACATAGCCGCGCTGGTAGAGGCTGGCGCCGATGCGGCAGATTTCTTCGCGCGCGCGCGTCTCGGCGCTCATGCCAGGGTTCTCGCCGAAGCCACCTGGCGCAGGGCTTTTTCGAAGAAGTCCGGGGTACCAAAATTGCCGCTCTTGAGCGCCAGCAGCAATGGTTCGGCGGCCAGTGTCGCCGTCCACGGTACACCGGGGTCGATTTGTGGACCGATCTGCAGCGCGCTCACCCGGAGAGCACCGACCACGGCGCCGGAGGTTTCGCCACCGGCGACGACGAGTTTGCGCACACCCTGTTCAACCAGTGCCAGAGCCACCCGTGCCAGCGCCAGTTCGATCAGATGACCGGCGTGCTCGGCGCCCAATTCAGCCTGCACCTGGTGCACCGCATCCGGCTCACTGGTCGCGTAGATCAGTACCGGGCCAGCCGCGAGCTGTGGCGCAGCCCAGGCCAGTGCGGCGCCGACCGCATCCTCGCCGCGCGCGAGCGCGAAGGGATCGAGCTGGAATGCCGGTCGTCCGGCGGCCTGCCAGGTCTGCACCTGCACATTGCTGGCCCGCGAGCACGAACCCGAGAGCACTGCGGCGAAACCGTCGACGACCGGTAGAGCAGCGGCTACCGGATTCGACACGAGCAGACCCTGGCGGCGAAAGTTCTCCGGCAGGCCGAGGGCGACGCCGGAACCGGCGGTGATCAGCGGATGCTCGGTACAGGCTTCGGCGATCTGGTAGAGGTCGGCGTCGCTCAGTGCATCGACGATCGCAAGTCGAACCCCCACGGCCTTGAGTGCGGCGAAGCGAGCGCGGATCGCCGCTGCGCCAGCCTGGACGCTGTCGTAACGGACCAGTCCCACCTGGCCGCGGCTCTGGCTTTGCAGCACGCGCACCAGGTTGGGGTCGGTCATCGGCGTCAAGGGATGCTGTTGCATGCCGGATTCGTTGAGCAGCACATCGCCGACGAACAGGTAGCCGCGACAGATGGTGCGGCCGTTCTCGGGAAATGCCGGGCAGGCGATCGCGAAATCTGCCCCCAGGCGTGCCAGCAGGGCCTCGCTGACCGGACCGATATTGCCGGTCGCGGTCGAATCGAAGGTCGAGCAATACTTGAAGTAGAACTGCCGGCAGCCTGCCGCCTGCAGCCAGTCCAGTGCTGCCAGCGATTGCTGCACGGCTGCAGCGGCCGGGATCGTGCGCGACTTCAATGCGACCACGATGGCATCGACCTCCGGCCCCAGCGGCACGGACGGCAGACCGATCGTCTGGACGGTACGCATGCCGCTGCGCACCAGCATGTTGGCCAGATCGGTGGCGCCGGTAAAGTCGTCGGCGATACAACCGAGCAGCGCGCTCATCGTCCGGCTCCCGCCGGCAGATCGATGCCGGTGAGCGCCTGAAACATCTTGATCACCGCCGAATCGTCTTCAGCACCATAGCCGCGGGCGCTGGTAGCGAGGTACATCTGGTGAGCAGCCGAGGTCAACGGCAGCGGAAACGGGTATTTTCGTGCCGTGTCGAGGACGATACCGAGATCCTTGATGAAGATGTTCACTGCCGATAGTGGCGTGTAGTCACCGGCGAGAATGTGCGGCACGCGGTTCTGGAACATCCACGAACTGCCGGCGCTGTTGCTGATGACTTCGAACAGTGCCTGCGGATCGGCGCCGGCCTTGATCCCCAGCGCCATCGCCTCGGCCGCCGCCGCGATATGCACACCGGCGAGCAACTGATTGATCATCTTGACCTTGGAGCCCTGCCCCGGTGCGTCGCCCAGGCGATACACGCGCGCCGCGATGGCCGTGAGCACCGCTTCGCAGGCGGCGAAAGCGGCCGGCGTGCCGGACGCCATGATCGTCATCTCGCCACTCGCCGCCTTGGCGGCACCGCCAGAAACCGGTGCATCGAGCATCAGGATGCCCAGTTCACCCAGGCGTTCACCAAAGCGCTCGGCCACGTCGGGAGCGATCGTCGCGCTGAGAATGGCCACCGCACCCGGCGGCAACGCTGCCGCCGCACCGTCCTGCCCGAAGAGCGCGGCTTCGGTCTGATCGGCATTGACCACCAGCACGATCAGGACCTGACTGCCCGCGGCGACCTGTGCCGGCGTCGAACAGGGCAGCGCACCCAGAGCCGCAAAATCCGCAAGCACGCCTGGCCGCACATCGCAAACACGAATGCTAAAGCCCTCCCGCAGCAGCGAGCGCGCCACACCTCCCCCCATTGATCCCAGACCGATCAGCCCGACGACGGGTCGTACGGCCACTGCTTCTTCCGTGGTAAGCGCAGACATGGTTTTCACTTCTCCTCTGACGAATAAACTTAGCATGTAATCATCTTATAGTACAACTTTAGGCATTGCAAGTGTTTTTTGAGGAGCTGCGGGCACTCGTCAACAGGTCATCGCTACCCGGATCGCCGCCAGGAAGGAAAAGCAGGTGGCCATCGCGTCGATGAAAGTACAATACCGCGCCGGCGCTCCTTGCGCGCCGGACCCATCCACTGCTGCCTGACCTGCCACGGCATGAGAAACCTAGATCAAGGCTCCATCCTCGCCATCACTGACTGCCGGCGCCTGCGTCGATGCTGAGCCGCCTGCTGATTGCCTCGGTGTGGATCCTGCATCTCCTGCCGCTGCCGGTGCTGGCGTGCCTCGGCAATGCGCTGGGCGTCGTGATCTACGGCCTGGCGCGCCGGCGCCGACACATTGTGCTGGTGAATCTTGGTCTGTGCTTCCCGGAATTCGACGAAAATCGGCGCCGTCGGTTGGCGAAAGCGCATTTCCAGGTGTTGACGCGCAGCGTCCTGGAACGCACGCTGCTGTGGTGGGCGAGCCGGCAGCGGCTGTCGCGCCTGATCCGGGTCGAGGGCGAGGAACGGATGCGGGCGCTGCTCGATGCCGGCCGTCCGGTGCTGATGCTGGCACCGCACTTCGTTGGGCTCGACGCCGGCGGCGTGGCGATTGCCATGCGCTTCGACAGCGCGAGCATCTACGCGGTGCAGTCCAACCCGGTTTTCGATCGCCTGCTGCTGCGCGGACGCCAACGTTTTGGCGACCAGTTGCTGCTCTCGCGCCAGGAAAGCGTGCGTGCCAGCGTGCGGGCGATGAAGGCCGGGCGGCCGCTGT